>NZ_SCOB01000013.1:0-94921 GCF_005503465.1 Microbacterium sp. 4NA327F11
CCCCCGCCCAGGCAACCCCCTGTCTCACCCGCCGCACGAACGCTAGCGTCGGGGCATGGGACTGCTCCGACGACGACGCTCCGCTCCGCCGACCGCGCGCGCCATCACCGCGCCCGACCTTCCGCCCCTCTCGCCACGCTCCCGCCTCGCCGCGCTGTGGACCGACGGCTTCGGCACGCTCGCGACGCGGGCGCTGCAGATCATCGTCGTGGTGGCGCTGCTCGCGGGGGCGATCTGGGGCATCCGCTCGTTGACGGTGGTGGTCATCCCGCTGCTGCTCGCGCTGATCCTCGCGTCGGCGTTCGCTCCGGTGATGGGTGCGATGCGACGCCGAGGGGTGCCGGATGTCGCGGCCACCCTGATCACGCTGTTCACGATCCTCGTGCTGCTCAGCCTCGTCGGTTGGCTGATCGTCTGGGCCGTGCGGGACCAGTTCGACGAACTGTCGACGCAGGCGCAGAGCGGGTTCGAGCACTTCCTGGAGTGGATCGCGACACTGCCGATCGCGATCGACGCCGCGCAGATCGATGACTGGCTGACCGCCGCGCGCGGATTCGTGACGAGCGCGCAGTTCGGTTCGGGCGCGCTCGCGGGCGTGAGCGCGGTCGCGACGTTCCTCACCTCGCTCGTGCTGCTGGTGGTCGTGCTGTTCTTCTTCCTGAAGGATGGCGCGCGCATGTGGAGCTTCCTGCTGCGCCCCTTCGAGGGAGCGCACTACGCGCGGGCGCGCCGCATCGGCACCAAGACGGTGTCGGTGCTCGGGTCGTACGTGCGCGGCACGGCGGCGGTCGCGGCGGTCGACGCGGTGGGCATCCTCATCGGCCTCCTGATCCTGCAGGTGCCCCTCGCGATCCCGCTGGCGGTGCTCGTCTTCCTCCTCGCGTTCATCCCGATCGTGGGGGCGACGCTCGCGGGCATCCTCGCGGCTCTGGTCGCTCTCGTCGCGAACGGCTGGGTCAACGCCCTGCTCGTCGTCGGCGTGGTGGTGCTCGTGAACCAGCTGGAGGGCAACTTCTTGCAGCCGGTGCTCATGGGGCGCTCCATGAGGCTGCACGCGTTCGTCGTGCTCATCGCGTTGACGGTCGGAACGGTGCTCGGCGGCGTGATCGGGGCTGTGCTCGCCGTGCCGATCACGGCGGTCGTGTGGGGGGCGGTGCAGGTCTGGGACGGCCCGCAGCTGCCCGCCCGGTGGGCGCGGGCGAAGGCGAGGTGACTGTGCGCTACGACGTGCCGGCGCCGATGCTCGCCAAGGGTGTCGATGCGATCCCGGATGCCGCGGACCTCTCGTTCGAGCCGAAGTGGGATGGTTTCCGCGTGCTCGCCGCGTGGGACGGCACCGAGGTCGAGCTGGCGTCACGTGGCGCGAAGCCGCTGACCCGCTACTTCCCCGAGATCGTCGATGCGCTCCCCCGGGTGCTGCCCGGCCCGTGCGTGATCGACGGCGAGCTGGTCGTCGCGACCGGGGAGCCGGGTGCACAGCGGCTCGACTGGGAGGCGCTGAGCGCCCGCATCCATCCGGCGGCGTCGCGTGTCACGCGCCTCGCCACGGAGACCCCCGCGATGCTGATCGCGTTCGACCTGATCGCGGAGGACGACGACCCGCTGGTCGATGCGCCCTTCCGTGAGCGCCGCGCGCGGCTCGAACGGATGCTGGCCGGGGTGGGGCATCCGGTTCATCTGACCCGCACCACCCTCGACGCCGATGTCGCCGGTCGCTGGCTGGCCGAGTTCGAGGGGGCGGGGCTCGACGGTGTCGTGGCGAAGCGGCTCGATGAGCCGTATGCGCCGGGCAAGCGCACGATGCTGAAGATCAAGCATGCGCGCACGGCCGATGTCGTCGCGCTCGGCTACCGCGTGCATGCGTCGGGCGCGGGCGTCGGGTCGCTGCTGGTCGGACTGTACGGCGATGACGGCGAGCTGCGGCAGGTCGGCGGGGTGTCGGCGTTCACCGCCGCGCGCCGGCTCGAGCTCGTCGACGAGCTCGAGCCGCTCGTCGAGCGCGACGCCGACGGAGAGGTCGTGACGGGTGCGGGCGAACGGTCGAGGTTCACCGGTTCGAAGGATGTCTCGTTCGTGCGCCTGCGGCCCGAGCGCGTGCTCGAGGTGCGCTACGACCAGCTCGAGGGAGCTCGGTTCCGGCATACGGTGCAGTTCGAGAGATGGCGTCCCGATCGGGATGCCGCGTCGTGCACCTTCGCGCAGCTCGAGCAGATCGCGGCGTACGATCTCGCCGCCGTTCTCGACTGAGCGCCGCGCGAGCGCTGCCCCCGTTACCGCCGAATCCACGGGTGGGCGTCGAGTCCACGTCATTCCGTCGCAGGTGAAGCAGGGATTCGGCTCGCGCGAGTGGATTCGGCAATAGGGGGCGGGGTGCGCCCGCGGGTCAGTCCTTCTTCGCGCGGCTGGGCTGCACGCGCGGCGGCTCGCCGGGCATCTTGGGGAACTCGGGCGGGAACGGAAGCTCGCCAAGCCCGGCCTCGAGGTCGCGCTGCCACCAGTCGAGAAGCACGTCGATGCGACCCGGCGCGGCCGCGAACCCTTCCCAGGGGTCGCCGACCGCGGCGAGGCGCTCGGGCACGCTCTGCACGGTGAAGGTGTGCGGGTCGAGACCATCGAGCTCGTCCCACCGCAGCGGCGTCGACACCGTCGCGGCCGCCGTCGCGCGCGGGCTGTAGGCACCCGCCATCGTGCGGTCGCGGTTGGCCTGGTTGAAGTCGACGAAGATGCGCTGCCCGCGCTCTTCCTTCCACCACGCTGTCGTGACCTGGTCGGGGAGCCGTCGTTCCAGCTCGCGCGCCACCGCGATGACGGCGTGGCGCACATCCAGGAACTCATGCGTCGGCTCGATGGGACAGAAGACATGGATGCCGCGGTTCCCGCTCGTCTTCAGCCACGCCGTCAACCCGGCGTCCGCGAGCAGCTCGCGCAGCACGGGCGCGACGGCCGCGGCCTCGCGGAAGCCGGTGCCTGACTGCGGGTCGAGGTCGATGCGCAGCTCGACGGGGAGGTCGGGCGCCGCGGCGAGCGAGGCCCACGGGTGGAAGACGACGGTGTTCATCTGCGCCGCCCACACGACGGCCGCGGGCTCGGTGAGCACGAGCTGCGGGTGCACCCGTCCGCTCGGGTAGGTGACGTCGACCGCTTCCACGTACGCGGGGGCGCCCTTGGGCGGATTCTTGGAGAAGAAGCTGTCGCCGTCGATGCCGCCGGGAAACCGCTCGAGCGACACCGGGCGCTGCCCGTTCGCCTCAAGGAAAGGCCCCGCCACGGCGATGAGGTATTCGGCGAGCTCCCGCTTGGTGATGCCCGATTCCGCCCAGATGACGCGGTCGGGGCTCGACAGCGAGATCTCCCGATCGCCGTGGGGCCCCGGGACGATGAGGGTCAGTCTGTCGCCGGACATGGCCTCACCTTAGGGCGCATCGCGCGGGAGCGCCGGGACCTTAGGGCGCATCGAGCGCGAGTACGGCGGCGAGGTCGGTGCGGGTGAGGGAGATCCACGGTCCGGCCGGATCCACAATGACTCCGGTGATGCCGTCGTCACTGCGCAGCGCGGCGCCGAGCTGCGGGCCCGTGATCTGCACGGGCTCGTCGCCGCGGCCGAGCGCGATGAGCTCGAGCGGGTGCGAGAACACCTCGATGTAGCGGGTGCCGTCTTCGGTGTGCACCTCCGCGATGCCCATGTCGCCCGACTCGGTGGTGCGGGCGGCGAGCCACAGGGGCGCGCTGACGAGCACACCGGCGACGGCGGCGGGGGTGGCGGCATCCCGAGCACCGAGCAGCAGGGTCTTGACGGCGAGCTCGGGGTCGAGGTCGACCAGCGCACGCTCGAGCAGCTGCCGCGGCAGGATCGCGGAATGCGGAGTGGAGGCGTGGTCGATCGCGATGCCCGCGAAGTCATCGGTGAGCACCTCGTTCAGCACCTCGATCGCGGGCTTCGAGACGGCGGATGTGTCGGTGTCGCCGTCGGCATTCACGGCGTCTCGCAGCGCCTCGCCGCCTGAGAAGACGAGCGCGAACCGCTCGTCGCCGCGGGTCGCGATCGACAGCGGCAACTCCTTGCCCGCGTCGACGAGGGCGCGGGCGTCGCCCTTGACCCGCAGGTAGAGGTGCCCCTGCAGCAGCTGACGGGCGACGTTCATGAGCTGGGGCGCCGGCGCGTCGGCGACCAGGGCGGCGAGCGCCGCCTTGAGCAGCACGTTGTCGGGCATGCCGGGCACGGCCTCGGTGACGGCGGGCATCTCGGGCGAGGGCAGCGTGAAGGGTGCCGGCGCCGGAACGGCGGCCGGCGCGGCGCCCGGCCCACCGAACGTGGAGATCGAGATCGACACTTCGGGAACGGCGTCGGCGATGGAGGCTGCTGCGGCGGCCGCGGTGATGTCGCCCTCACCGGAAGCGGTGCCGTCGGTGGTGTTGCCGGCAGCAGTGCCGACAGCCGATGCGGCGGCGATCTCGCCCGTCGGCGCGGGGGCCGCGACATCCGTCGATTCGGAAGCGGCGTTCGGCGCGGGGCGTCGGGAGAAGAGGGCCATGGGCACAGCCTACGTCGGGGCTCGGACGGGCCCTATCGGTGGTGTGGACAGTTGTGGGCGCGGCGGCCGACGGCCGGTGAACGCGTCAGATCTTCTCGATCGGCGCGATCTTGACGAGCAGCTTCTTGGCCGCCCCCGAGTCGAAGCGCACGTGCGCGATGCGCTTCGCGCCCTCACCGGTGACCGCGTCGACGCGTCCCTCGCCGAAGTCGTCGTGACGGATGCGGTCGCCCGCCGCGAGTTCCATGTCGCCGTTGTCACGCACTTTCGCGGGCACCTTGTTCGCGAAGCGGTCGAGCGAGGTGGACTTCGGCAGGAGCGCGGGGGTGTCGTTGCGGAATCCGCCGCGGGAGCCCGAGCCGCCGCCGAACCGGGGCGGAGCCTGGCGCACGAGGTCGGCGGGCGATTGGCGCCAGTCGACGAGGTCGGCGGGGATCTCCTGCAGGAAGCGGCTCGGCACGGCGGAGGCGATCTCGCCGAACTGCGCGCGGGTCATGGCGAGGGAGAGGTAGAGCCGCTTGCGCGCGCGGGTGACGCCGACGTAGAAGAGGCGGCGCTCTTCGGCGGGGCCGCCGGGCTCGCCGGCCGAGATGCGGTGCGGCAGCAGGTCTTCCTCGACGCCGGTGATGAAGACGGCGTCGTACTCGAGACCCTTGGCGGTGTGCAGGGTCATGAGCGAGACCGAGCCGGAGGCGTCGTCGAGGTCGTCGGCGTCGGAGACGAGGGCGACCTCGGCGAGGAAGTCGATGACGGTGCCGTCGGGGTTGTTGCGCGCGAACTCGCGGGCGACGGCGACGAACTCGTCGAGGTTCTCGACGCGCGCCTCGTCTTGCGGGTCGCGGCTCATGCGCAGCGCGTCGAGGTAGCCGCTGCGTCCCAGCAGCAGCGAGAGCCCGTCGGCGACGGCGGTGGGCGGGGCCACTTCGCCGGTGGCGGGCAGCATGATCTCGGATGCCGCACCCAGCACGCCGTGCAGATGGGTGATGGCGGTCTGCAGCTTGGGGCCGACGCCGAGGTCGCCGGCGTGGCCGAGTGCCTCGCGGAAGGTGATGCCGCGGTCGGCGGCGAAGCGGCTGATGGTCTCGATGGAGACGTCGCCGATGCCGCGCTTGGGCTTGTTGACGATGCGGCGCAGCGCCATCTCGTCGGCCGGGTTGGCGACGGCGGTGAGGTAGGCGAGGGCGTCCTTGATCTCGGCGCGCTCGTAGAACTTGGTGCCGCCCATGATCTTGTAGGGCACGGCAGCGCGGATGAGGATCTCTTCGAGCGCACGCGACTGGGCGTTGGTGCGGTAGAAGACGGCGACCTGGGAGTAGTCGACGCCGCTGCGGTGGATGGCCTCGATCTCGTCCGCGACGAACTGGGCCTCGTCGTGCTGCGAGTAGCCGGTGTATCCGACGATGCGCTCGCCGGCGCCGGAGTCGGTCCAGAGGTTCTTCGCCTTGCGGTCGAAGTTGTGGCCGATGACCGCGTTGGCGGCGGAGAGGATGTTCTGCGTCGACCGGTAGTTCTGCTCGAGCAGCACGACGCGGGCGCCGGGGAAGTCGCGTTCGAACTCGCTGATGTTGCGGATGTCGGCGCCGCGGAACGCGTAGATCGACTGGTCGGAGTCGCCCACGACCGTCAGCGACGCGCCCTCGAGCTCGGGCGCGTGCTCGGGTTCGAAGATCATCATGCCGCCACTGGAATACGCCTCGGCGGCGCCGACGACGGGGCGGGTGAGCTCGTGGATGAGTGCGTACTGGGCCGCGTTGGTGTCCTGGTACTCGTCGACGAGGATGTGCCGGAACCGCTTGCGGTAGGCGTCGGCGACCGCCGGGAACGCGCGGAAGAGGTAAACGGTCTGCGCGATCAGGTCGTCGAAGTCGAAGGCGTTTGCCCGCTGCAGCGCGCGCTCGTAGTCGCCGAAGAGCTCGGAGAAGAGGCGTTCGGCGGGGTCGGAGAGGTTGGCCTGGCGGGCGAAAGCCGCGGCATCCGTCAGTTCGTTCTTGAGGCGGGAGATGCGGCCCTGCACGCCCGCGGGGCTGAGTCCGAAGCGCTCGGCCTCGCGGTCTTTCACAAGGCGCTTGATGAGCGCGCGGGAGTCGCCGGAGTCGTAGATCGTGAACGACGAGGTGAAGCCGAAGTTCTCGGCCTCGCGCCGCAGGATGCGCACGCACGCCGAGTGGAAGGTCGAGATCCACATGCCGCGGGCGCTCTCGCCGACCAGCTGGCCGACGCGTTCGCGCATCTCGCCGGCGGCCTTGTTCGTGAACGTGATCGCGAGGATCTGACTCGGCCACGCCTCGCGGCGACGCAGCAGCGACGCGATGCGGTGCGTGAGCACGCGGGTCTT
Source organism: Microbacterium sp. 4NA327F11 (assembly GCF_005503465.1). NCBI lineage: Bacteria > Bacillati > Actinomycetota > Actinomycetes > Micrococcales > Microbacteriaceae > Microbacterium > Microbacterium sp. 4NA327F11. The sequence continues at coordinate 6,868 of NZ_SCOB01000013.1, forward strand.
GCCCGACCCTGCCCCTGCCACGATCAGCAGCGCCGGTCCGCGGTAGGTCACGGCCTCGCGCTGCGGGGGGTTGAGCCCCTCGAGCAGGTCGTCGTCGACGCCGCCGGTGCCGCCGGGAACGACGACGGGAACGGATGACTCGACCATGGGCTCCCAGTTTAGAGGGGGCGGCGGACAGGCGATCCGGTCACGCAGGGTCATCCTCGGCAATAGTGCGAGACACGCCTTCCGGATGTCGCGGCCCCGGGTTAGCGTGAGGTCATCGCGGCGATCCGGGCGGTCCCGGGCACCGGCTCATACCCGGTCGTGTTGCGGGTTCGACTCCCGCCGTCGCGTCTATGCCGCCGGGCACCTCAGTCGGTGTCGACCGACCCGCCGCTGAGCACGTAGTAACGGTCGAAGAACTCCGTCAGCCGTTCGATGACGCGCTGCTTCTTGTCACCGTGGCCTCCGGCAGCGGCGAATCGCGAGAGCGGCGGAAGCAGCACCGTGAGCGCGGTTCCTCCCGTGCGTATCTCGCCGTCCCGGAAGGCGGCCCGCATGAATTCGCGCGTCTCGTCGGCGCGAAGGTGCTCTTCGTCGATGATCTTCGTCAGGTCTTCGTCTTTGCGCGCGACGATGAACTCCGCCCACTGGTCTTGCACCGAGGTCTGCAGCGAGACCCGCGCGACGAAGTCTTCGATGAGGTCTTTCTTGTTCCTGAGGGTGGGGCTCGCGTCGACGGAACGGAAGATCTCGGCACGGATCTCCTTGTCGTCGCCGTCACCGCGTTCGTCGCGGTACTTCTGCACCAGCAGCAGGATGTAGTCAACGTTGATCTCGACCTGCTTGATGAGTTCGATCTCGAACACCACATCGTCGATGATCGATTCCCGGTCGGCGCGGCGTTCGCGCCGCAGGTCGGCGTAGAGGTCGAGGTAGATGCTGCGGTAGTCCTGGTTCTGTCGGGGTGTGAGGATCTCGTTGCCGGCGAACTCGTCGAACGACGTGAGGATGTTCAGCAGCCGCAGGATGCCTCCGAACAGCGTGATGAAGTCTTTCTGCGCCGCTTCGCCGACGATCGGCGAGCCGAGCGGGAAACGCGCCAGCAGCTCAGACACCTTGTCTGCGTAGTCGGTGTGGTACTCGCCGTACGGCTTGAGCACGACGGTGCCGCGAGCCGTCTTGTTGCCGAAGAGGGCGATGGCGTCGTTGGTCTCTTGCTCGAGGTCGCGGAAGCTCACGATGTTGCCGTAGGTCTTCACCGAGTTGAGGATGCGGTTGGTTCGCGAGTACGCCTGAATGAGCCCGTGCGTGCGCAGGTTCTTGTCGACGAACAGGGTGTTGAGGGTCGTCGCGTCGAATCCCGTGAGGAACATGTTCACGACGATGACGAGGTCGATCTCCCGCTGCTTGAGGCGCAGTGAGAGGTCTTTGTAGAAGTTCTGGAAGCGGTCGGCCGACGTGTCGAACGAGGTGCCGTAGGTCTGGTTGTAGTCCTGGATGACGTCCTCGAGAAACGCCCGCGCGTCGCCACTGAGCGCGCTGGTGTCGAAGCCTTCGTCGTCGAGCACGTCGTCGACGGCCTCGTTCACGCCGTAGGAGTAGATCATTCCGATCTTGAGTCGGCGATCGGGAGGAAGTTCTTCCTGTCGCTTCTTGAACGCGTTGTAGTAGATGCGCGCCGCGTCGATGGATGCTGTGGCGAAGAGGGCGTTGAACCCCTTCACACGCCGCTCGCCGAGCGAGTAGAACTCTGACCGCTTGGTTTTCTGGTCGAAGTGTTGCAGCGTGTAGTCGACGACCTGGGTGATGCGCTCCTGCGCGAGCAACGCCTTCTCGGTGTCGATCGCAGAGACCTGTTTGTCGACGATGGCGCCGACCTTGACGGTGTTGACGTAGTCGATACGGAACGGCAGCACGTTCTTGTCGGTGATCGCGTCGACGATCGTGTAGGTGTGCAGCTTGTCGCCGAACGCCTGCTCGGTGGTCTTGAGTTTCGGGTTCCCGCCCGAGCCCGCATTGACCGCGAAGATCGGCGTGCCGGTGAATCCGAACAGGTTGTACCGCTTGAAGGCGCGGGTGATGCCGGTGTGCATGTCACCGAACTGCGAGCGGTGGCATTCATCGAAGATGATCACGACGTGGTCGTTCGTGACCGCATGGCCCTTGTTCGCGGTGATGAAGGTCGACAGCTTCTGGATCGTCGTGATGATGATGCGCGCGTTGGGGTCTTCAAGCTGCTTCTTCAACACGGATGTCGACGTGTTGGAGTTCGCTGCTCCCTTCTCGAACCGGTCATACTCGCGCATCGTCTGGTAGTCGAGGTCTTTGCGGTCGACGACGAAGAGCACCTTGTCGACGCCGGCCATCCGTGAGGCGAGTTGCGCCGTCTTGAAGCTCGTGAGTGTCTTGCCCGATCCGGTGGTGTGCCAGATGTAGCCGCCGGCGGCGATCGTGCCGAGCGTCTTCGAGTTGGTCGCAATGTCGATGCGCTGCAGAATGCGTTCCGTCGCGACGATCTGATAGGGGCGCATGACCAGAAGCAGCCGGTCGGCGGTGAGCACGCAGTAGCGAGTCAGCACGTTCAGCAGCGTGTGCTTGGCGAAGAAGGTCTTCGCGAAGGCGGTCATTTCCTGGATCGGCTTGTTCTGCGCGTCGGCCCACCACGACGTGAACTCAAACGAGTTCGACGTCTTTCGGTCCTTCGTCCGCTTACCGCTCTCGCTGATGTGCTGCGTGCGGGTGGTGTTCGAGTAGTACTTGGTGAGGGTGCCGTTGCTGATCACGAACAGCTGCACGTACTCGAAGAGGCCTGAGCCTGCCCAGAAGCTGTCACGCTGGTAGCGGTTGATCTGGTTGAAGGCCTCACGGATGTCGACGCCTCGCCGCTTGAGCTCGATGTGCACCATCGGCAGCCCGTTCACGAGCAGAGTCACGTCATAGCGGTTGGCAAACTGTGCGCCGCCCTCGCCCTTGCCGATCTCGTACTGGTTGATGACCTGCAGGCGGTTGTTGTGGATGTTCTGCTTGTCGATCAGCGTGATGTTCTTCGTTGAACCGTCGTCGCGCTTCAGGAGCTGAACGTGGTCTTCCTGGATGCGTACGGTCTTCTCGGCGATGCCATCGTTCTTGCCGGCGATCTTGGTGGTGAAGAAGTCCGCCCACTCGGCGTCGGAGAACGAGATGCGGTTGAGCGTCTCGAGCTGAGCGCGCAGGTTCTCGACGAGCTGAGCCTCTGAGGTGATCGGAAGGTACTCGTACGCTTGAGCCTCCAGGAGCCGGATGAGCTCGTGCTCGAGGGCGGACTCCGATTGGTACACAGCCGACGTGTTCGCGTCGGGCGTGTACTCGGCGACGACGGTGGATTCGGCGGAGACTGCGATCGGTTCATACTTGCGAGGTAATGCTTCGCTCATGCCGCCGCCTCCTTAAACATGAGCAGCCTGTCGCGGTAGTACTCGTACTGCTTTCGACGCACGTGAATCTCGGCGGGCAGTCCGGACCTCAAGCTGTTTGCAAGCGCATCAAAGCGGTCGAGGAGCGCAATCACGCGTTCCTGCCTGTCGATCGAAGGCACAGGGACCTTGATCAGTTCCAGTACGTTGGCATTGAACTGCGGTTGCCCTCCGGTGCTCACGAGCGCATTCGCCTGGTCCCAGTACGCATCGCTCTGCGTGAAGTGCCAGTAGAAGGCCGGGAGAAGTGTTCCTGCTTTGAATCGGATGCGGATGAGGAATGACGCATAGACGGCGGGTTCTGCAGATTCGTAGAGCATTGTTTTCCCGAACGTCGCGCCAGTTCGTGCCATGAAGATGTCTCCGGGTCGTGCGACATATTTCTCGGCCGACGCGTCAACATCGACGTACTTCGGTGCTTCAGGGGATAGCTTCCCCCATGGCGTTATGTCGGTGATCCGTAGGAACCGATGGCTTCCTGTAGCAGCCGCCTTTTCCGTGTACCCGTACTTGAAGTCGGCGATCTCTCGAAGTGCCACGACGGGCGCATCGCCATCGGCTGCGAGAAGTGTGTCTCGGTAATACCCAAACTGGCGTCGCCGCGCTTCCAGCTCCGCTTCCAGCTCCGCTTCCAGCTCCGCTTCCAGCTGAGCGAACTGGTCCAATATTCGCACGATCTCTCGCTGCACCTCGAGCGGCGGTACCGGAATTCGCGATCGCTCCAATTCACGAGAGGAAAGGTGTTTGACCGTTGAACCCATGATTGCGGCATGGATCCGGTCGAGTTCACCTTGAATCTGATAGAACACGAAGTCGGGCAAAATCGAAGCATCGAAATCTTCAATGCGACATACGCGCTGATTTAACAGTGCCCGGCCATGAGTCCACCTCGTGACGCGGAAGTCGCCATCCATCCCTACGAGAATGTCACCATTGGCCACAAGCCATCGATCATCGAATTTGCCAGAATAGAACGTGTTCGAAAACCCGGAGTTCACATCACGGATGCGAACAATTGGAACACCCTTACTGTCAGTGTTGAACCACTCTGAACGGAACGCATAACCACTGAAAACCCGGCATAATTCCCCCAGCGCCCTATATTCCACACCACCCGGCGCGAGCTCCGCCAACAGCTCATCAACCCGACTCACTCCGCACCCCCTGCAATCATGCGCACGATCAGAGCGATCATGAGGTCCTTCTCCTTCGGATCACTCATCGCCACCATGAGGGTGATCGCGGCAAGGGCGTTGTTGGCGATGCGCGGGCGGCCCGTGGCATCCGTCAGCGCGCCATTGCGTGCGAGAAAGGTCACGAACAGGGCCGCGGCGCTGCGCTTGTTGCCGTCGGACAGTGGGTGGTCCTTCACGACGAGGTAGAGCAGGTTCGCGGCCTTCGCCTCGACCGTCGGATAGATCTGCTCTCCGCCGAAGCCCTGATAGATCGCGCCGATCACCCCACTCAAGACTTCGCCACGTTCGTTTCCGAGCAAGCCGTCACCGGGGAACTCCGCGGCCACCCTCGAGATGACAGCGCGGGCCTCGTCGATGGTGAGCGTCCAGCCCGGCAGCACACCGGCATCGGTCTCGATGCTGCCTTCGTCGTAGTCACGCAACAGGGTGAGGCCGGGCACGTACTCGGCCAACACATCTGCGACGCCGGCGACAAGCTCGTCGCCGGAGCGCGCGAGAATCTGCACGATCGCGCCAAGCTGTTCGAGGCGCTGCTCGTTGAGCGCATACCCCGTCACGAGGTAATCCCGCAGGCGCTCGGTCGCCCAGATCCGGAACTGGGTGGCCACCTTGCTTTTCACCCGGTAACCGACAGAGATGATGAGGTCGAGGTTGTAGAACGGCAGCTCGCGGGCGACCTGCCGCGAACCCTCGAGGCGAACCTGTCGGAAATTCCGACAGGTTGCCGACTCCTCGAGTTCACCCTCGTCGTACACGTGCTGGATGTGCTCGACGACGTTCGAACGCGACGTCTCGAACAGCTCCGCGATCTGCTGCTGGCTCAGCCAGACGGTGTGCGCGTCGAACCGAACGTCGACCGCCGGCGAACCATCGGCCCGCTGGTAGAGAACGACCTGCCCTGCGGGCTCATCTGCCATCGGCGTCGCCCTCGAGGTCGGCGACGATCGCGTCGATGGAGAGGCGCAACTCTGCCTGCCGAGCGACGATCCGCGCGATCTCCGCGTTCAACTCGCGGATGTCCACGACCTCTCTCGTGTCTTCCTGCTCGACGTACGACGACACTGCGATGTTGTAGTCGTTGGCGGCGATGTCTTCGGCGGAGACCAGAGTGGCGAAGTGATCGACGTTCTCGCGGGCATCGAGTGCGGAGACGATGGCCTGCTGGTTGTCGGGGGTGAGCTTGTTCTTGTTGCCGACGCGAGAGAACTGATCGGACGCATCGACGAACAGCACCGCGTTGTCGGCCTTCGACTTCTTGAGCACGATGATGCACGTCGCGATCGTCGTACCGAAGAAGAGGTCGGGCGGCAACTGGATGACCGCGTCGACGTAGTTGTTGTCGACGAGGTACTTGCGGATCTTCCGCTCGGCTCCCCCGCGGTAGAGCACGCCCGGGAACTCGACGATCGCGGCGGTGCCGTTCACCGCCAGCCAGCTGAGGATGTGCATCGTGAACGCCAGGTCGGCCTTCGACTTCGGCGCGAGCACACCTGCGGGCGCGAAGCGCTCGTCGTTGATCAGCAGCGGGTTGGCGTCGCCCTCCCACTTGATCGAGTAGGGCGGATTCGACACGATCGCCTCGAACGGCTCGACATCCTCATGCTGGGGATCGAGCAGCGTGTCGCCGAGCGCGATGTCGAACTTCTCGTAGTTCACATCGTGCAGGAACATGTTGATGCGGGCGAGGTTGTACGTGGTCAGGTTGATCTCCTGGCCGTAGAACCCACCGACGTTGTCGACGCCGAGCACCTTGGCGAAGGTAAGCAGCAGCGACCCCGAGCCGCACGCCGGGTCATAGACCCGGTTGACCCGCGTCTTGCCGCTTACAGTGATTCGGGCGAGCACCTCCGACACCTCCTGCGGCGTGTAGTACTCACCACCGGATTTGCCGGCCTGCGAGGCATACATCTGCATCAGGTACTCGTACGCGTCACCGAAGAGGTCGATCGTGTGATCGTCGAAATTGCCGAGCGGAAGCTCGCCGATTGCGTCGAGCAGCTTCACGAGTTTCTCGTTGCGCCGCGCAACCGTGTTGCCCAGCTTCGAGCTGTTCACGTCGAGGTCGTCGAACAGACCCTTGAGGTCGACTTCGCTGGGGGTGCCGACAGCAGACCCTTCGATGTTCTTGAAGACGCGTTCGAGGGTCTCGTTGAGGTTGTCGTTGCCGACCGCTCGCGCGCGCACGTTCGCGAACAGCTCGGACGGGAGAACGTAGAAGCCCTTCTCGGCGACCGTGTCGGCCCGGCCGTACTCGGCTTCCGCGTCGGACAGGGTGGCGTAGTCGAAGCCGTGTGCGCCCGCGTCGCGCTCTCCCCGGTTGATATAGGCCGTGAGGTTCTCCGAGATGAACCGATAGAACAGCATGCCCAGCACGTAGCTCTTGAAGTCCCACCCGTCGACCGAGCCACGCAGGTCATTCGCGATGCGCCAGATCGTCTTGTGCACCTCGGCGCGCTGCGCTTCCTTGGTCCCCACCATTCCTCGAGCGTACCGAGGGCGGACGGCGCTCCCCGCTAGCCCCGCGCGAACCCCACCCCGAGATCCGCGTGGTCGACGAACACCCCGTCGACCCCGCTCCCCCAGATCTCGCGCCACTCGCCGCGCCAGTCGCCGAACGCCGCGTCGCCGCCGCCGCGCCGGAACCGCTCCGACAGGAACGCGTTCTCGGGCCGCGCGGTCCAGGTGAACACGGCGAGGCCGCGGGCGTGCGCGTCGGCGACGACCTGTCGGCGCGCGGGGTCGAGCAGCAGCGCCTTGTCGACGCTGATGCCGTCGAGCTGACCGGCGAGCGCGGCGAGACCGTCGGGGGTCAGCTGCGACGCGTAGGTGGCGGCATCCTCACCGTCGGCGGCGATGAGATCGGCGGCGGCGCCCTCTGCCTCGACGAGGTACACGTACGACGCGGCGACACCCCGTTGCTGCAGCGCCGTGAGCACCCCCTGCTCGAACGACTCGATGACGACCGGGCCGGAGAACCCCGCCGCGGCGAGATCGCGGGCGACGAGCGCCGCGAGGTCCCACCCGCGCGCGGCGAAGTGGGCGGCGTGCTTGACCTCGATCACGATGCCGACCTCGCGACCGACACGATCGGATGCCGCGGCCACCAGCGCGAGAAGATCAGGCAGCCGCAGCATCGGCTCGGCGCCGTCGAACCGCGCCGACGCCTCGCGCAGCGCGGGGATCCTCTCCCGGCACCGCAGCGTCGCCAGCTCCGCCCACGTGAAGTCATCGGTGAACCAGCCGTCGAGCTCGATCCCGTCGATCACCCGCCGGGTGCGGCGGTCGGCGAACTCGGGGCGGGTGGCGACATCCGTCGTCTCACCGATCTCGGCGTCGTGACGCACCACGAGCGCGCCGTCGCTCGAGACCACCACGTCGGGCTCGACCGCGTCGACGCCCGACTCGATCGCGAGCAGGTACGACGAGCGGGTGTGCTCGGGGCGATAGCCGGGGGCGCCGCGGTGCCCGATGATGATCGGCCCGCCCTCGGGGGTGCGGTCGAAGGCGGCGAGCAGGCGTTCCCGGGGTGACACGCGCTCAGGGTACTCGTCGCACGTGTCGCGCGAGCGCTCAAAGCGCACTCACAGGGTCTCCCTTCGACCCGCGAGATTCCGGGCGTTATCGTGGAAGTGCGGCACCGTGCCGCCACCTGACATTGGAGTGTGATCCGGCGATGGCCTCGTCCAACCCCGCGTTCAACAACCCCGCCTTCCAAGACCAGAGCGCCGTGCGCGCTCGCGGCGGACAGCCCGCCGGCGGTGTGGGTCTGACCCCGCCCCCCGCGACGACGGATGCCGCGACCACCGCGCACCTCGAGGGCGTCTACGCCTCCCCGTCCGCCGACGCGGTCGCGACCGGGCGCATGACGATCGAGGACACCGTCCTCAAGACGCTCTCGCTCTTCGCGATCCTGCTGGTCGCCGCCGTCGCCGGCTGGATCTGGACGATGGCCCCCGTCACCGCCGCGAACCCGGCGCCCTCGATGGCCCCGTGGCTCATCGGCGCCCTCGGCGGCTTCATCCTCTCGATGGTCGTCATCTTCACCTCGCGCAAGAAGGTGCGTCCGGCGCTGATCTTCGCCTACGCGGCGTTCGAGGGTCTGTTCGTCGGCGGCATCTCGGCCTACTTCGAGTTCATCTGGCCCGGCATCGTGCTGCAGGCGACCCTCGCCACCCTCGCGGTGGTCGGCGTCACCCTGGCGCTGTTCGCGAGCGGCAAGATCCGCGCCTCTGCCCGCGCCACCAAGATCTTCCTGATCGCGATGGTCGGCTACCTGGTCTTCTCGCTGCTGAACGTGCTGCTGATGGCGTTCGGCGTGCTGAACTCCTCGAACGGCGGCGGCTTCGGCCTGCTTTCGAGCGTGCACATCGCGGGCATCCCGCTCGGTCTCATCATCGGTGTGTTCGTCGTGATCCTCGCGGCCTACTCGCTCGTGCTCGACTTCGACTCGATCCAGCAGGGTGTGCGCAACGGCGCTCCCCGCCAGTTCGGATGGCTCGGCGGCTTCGGCATCATGGTCACGGTCGTCTGGCTCTACCTCGAGATCCTGCGCATGCTCGCGATCCTGCGCGGCAACAACTGACGCGAGTCTCCACGAAGGGGTCGTCCCGCGGGACGGCCCCTTCGTCATGTCCGGATGCCGCGCCGCGCCGCCTCTCCGCCGGCCTCGGCGTGAGCCCGCGGTGGCCTCAGCCCGCCCAGCCGTCACGCTGCCTCGGCGTCAGTCCGCGGCACGCTCCAGCGCCCGCCGCACGATGTCCGCCCATCGCGGCATGACCGCCTCGGGCGTATAGTCCGCCGCGACCTCGCGCCCGCGGGCGGCCAGCGCGGCGCGACGCGCGGGGTCGCGCAGCAGCGACGCGACGGCCTCACCGAGAGCCGCGGCATCCGCATCGTCGACGAGCACCCCGGCGCCCGTGCCGAGCAGCTCCCGCGGCCCGTACCGCACGTCGTAGCTGACCACCGGGCAGCCGTGTCCGAGGGCCTCGAGGGCAGCGAGCCCCTGCCCCTCGAACGCCGTGGCCTGCACGAGCAGCGCGGCCCGCTCGAGCACCGCGCCGGGTTCGGTCGTCGCACCGTGGAAGACGACGGATGCCCCGTGCCCGAGCTCGTGCGCGAGGGCCTCGAGCTCGGCACGCAGCGGGCCGTCGCCGACGACGTCGAGCACCGCGCCCGGCACCGCCTCGCGCACGATCGTCCAGGCACGCAGGATGTCGGCGACCCGCTTGCCGGGCGCCAGCCGCCCGAGCACGACGACGTGGTCGCTGGCGCGGTCGGCGTCGGAGGCATCCGCCACGGGCACGGCGTTCGGCACCGCCGCGTCGCCCGGCCGCGACCCGAACCGGGCCGTCACATCGGCGAGCTGGCGGGCTGTCGGCCAGACCACGGCGGCGAAGCGCGGGGCGACGGCGAGCCAGCGCCGCCACAGCGCGTTGACCGGGGCGTCGGCGTCGTAGGGCGGCTCGAGATGGGCGGTGTGCACCGTGTGCACGAGCGCGACACCCGCGGGCAGCCGGTCGACCAGCAGCTCGCCGAGCTGCCGGGACTCGCACACCAGTACGACGGGCAGCCCGTCAGCGGCTCGCACGCCGGCGACGACATGGGCGATCCACGCCGCGTACAGCGCGCCGAACCCGTCGACGATGCCGGCGCCCGGCACCACGATGGGCGCGGTGCTCAGGTGCCAGTCCGGGTCGTGCACGACGGGCAGCTCGGCGACGACGGCGCCGTCGGGGGCCGTCACCGCCCGGTACTCGAGCACGTCGTCGCGTTCACCGGGGCGTGCCGCGGCGCGCAGCCACGCGGCATCCGCCACGACATCGTCGAACAGGTTGCGGAACAGATCCGCGGATGCCGCATCCCCCCGCGCCACGAACGTCGCCCGCTGCGCGGCGTGGTCGGCCACCGTGCCGGGATCGACGGTGAGCAGCAACGGCGGGCGCGCGCCGGCGGCCGCGAACTGCCGGGCCCGGGCGAGCGTCGCCACCGTGTAGCCGCCGTCGAGCCCGGGGATCAGGCGCGACGACAGCACGAGGTAGTGCGCGTCGGGGAACTCGGCCACGGCTCAGCCCGCGGCGGCCAGTCGGAACACGGGGAACCCGGGCGCGATCTCGGCCAGCTGCGCGTCGGTGGCGTTCTTGTCGACGCCCTCGAAGAACCGGCCGACCTCCCAGCCCCACGCCCGCAGGTACTCCCGCAGGACGGGGGTCTTGTCGGCGTCGGCGACCTCGCTCGCCGTGAACGGCTCGACCCGCCGGCCGTGACGCAGCTCGCCGGTGCGGGCGACCCGCAGGTTGCGCACCCACTGCGCCTCGCCGCGCGGCGCGACGAGGTAGCGCTCACCGCCGACGCGCAGCGGGTTCACGGGGGTCGTGCGCCACTCGCCCGACGAGCGCCCGCGCACCGCGAGCACGCGGGAGCCCGCGAGCGGCAGCCCGATGCGCGTGAAGAAGCCGACGGTGCGGTTGAAGACCTCGTCCGACGCGGTCGGCTTCACATAGCGCACGAGCCCACTCCCCTTCAGCCGCCGACGCGTCGGGCGGCCACACGGCGCACGCCCGCAGGCGCGCGCCTCACTCCCACTCGATGGTCCCCGGCGGCTTCGACGTCACGTCGAGCACGACGCGGTTCACGTCGCGCACCTCGTTGGTGATGCGGTTCGAGATGCGGCTGAGCACGTCGTACGGCAGACGCGTCCAGTCGGCGGTCATCGCGTCCTCGCTCGAGACGGGTCGCAGCACGATCGGGTGGCCGTAGGTGCGGCCGTCGCCCTGCACGCCCACCGAGCGCACGTCGGCGAGCAGCACCACCGGGCACTGCCAGATCTCGCCGTCGAGGCCCGCGCGCGTGAGCTCCTCGCGAGCGATCGCGTCGGCGTCCCGCAGGATCTCCAGACGCTCGCGCGTCACCGACCCGACGATGCGGATGCCAAGCCCGGGGCCCGGGAACGGTTGACGACCGACGATGACCTCGGGCAGCCCCAGCTCGCGCCCGATCGCGCGCACCTCGTCCTTGAAGAGGGTGCGCAGCGGCTCGACCAGCTCGAACTCGAGGTCGTCGGGAAGCCCGCCCACGTTGTGGTGGCTCTTGATGTTCGCGGTGCCGGTGCCGCCGCCCGACTCGACCACGTCGGGGTAGAGCGTGCCCTGCACGAGGAACTTCACCGGCTCGCCCGACGACTCGGCCTCGGCGACGAGCGCCGCCGCGGCCTGCTCGAAGGTGCGGATGAACTCGCGCCCGATGATCTTCCGCTTCTGCTCGGGGTCGCTCACGCCGTCGAGCGCCGCGAGGAACGTGTCGGCCGCGTCGACCGTCACGAGCCGCACGCCGGTCGCCGCGACGTAGTCGGTCTCGACCTGCTCGCGCTCGTTCTTGCGCAGGAGGCCGTGGTCGACGAACACGCACACGAGCTGCTCGCCGACGGCGCGCTGCACGAGCGCCGCCGCCACGGCCGAGTCGACACCGCCCGACAGGCCGCAGATCACGCGGGCCGAGCCCACCTGGGCGCGGATCTTCTCGACCTGCTCGGCGATGACGTTTCCGCTGTTCCAGTCGGCGGGGAGGCCCGCCGCGGTGTGCAGGAAGTTCTCGATGACCCGCTGGCCGTAGTCGGAGTGCTTGACCTCGGGATGCCACTGCACACCGTAGAAGCGGCGCTCGTCGCTGCCGAACGCGGCCACCGGCGTCGCCGACGTCGAGGCGAGCACCGTGAAGCCCTCGGGGGCGCGGGAGACCTGGTCGCCGTGACTCATCCACACGTTCTGCTCGACCGGCTGACCGGCCAGCAGCACGCCGCCGTCACCCGTGACCGCGGCATCCGTCGCGCCGTACTCGCGCAGTCCCGTGTTCGCGACCTCGCCGCCGAGCGCCTGAGCCATCACCTGGAAGCCGTAGCAGATGCCGAGCGTCGGCACCCCGAGGTCGAACACGCCCGCGTCGAGGCTCGGCGCCCCCGGCTCGTACACCGACGACGGGCCGCCCGACAGGATGATGCCGACCGGGTTCTTCGCCGCGATCTCGGCGGCCGACGCGGTGTGCGGCACGATCTCGCTGTAGACCCCGGCCTCCCGCACGCGGCGGGCGATGAGCTGGGCGTACTGGGCGCCGAAGTCGACGACCAGCACGGGGCGCTGGTCGGTGGTGGTCGAGTCGGTCACACGGTGCCTTCCGGAAGGGGCGAGGATGCGTCGGCGGCGGCCTTCTTCGCGGCGGCGGCGTCTTCGCGGGCGACGAGATAGTGCTTCACATCACGGGCGACGATGGCCTCCATGATGAACGAGAGGAACGGCACCACACCGCCCGCGGCGAGCATGAGGAAGCGCCAGAACGGCCACCGCATGAGGCTCCACACGCGGAAGCAGCTGAAGAGATAGACGACGTAGAACCAGCCATGGGCGATGAGGATGCCCAGCGACAGGTTGAGTCCGGTGCCGGTCGACTTTCCGAAGGCGTCGAGCGGCTGGAAGGAGAGGAAGCCGGCGTTGCCGCCGGCGAACAGCTCGAGGCCGAATCCGTACTTGATGATCATCTCGGTCACCAGCAGCAGCAGCATCACACCGGTGATGGCCGAGCAGACCTGGTAGAACACGAGCGAGCCGCGGATGGCCGGGAACGAGGCGAGCTTGGGTCCGGCGGGCATGAGCCCATCCTACCCGGGCGGGATCAGGCCTCCGCGGGCAGCTCGTCGTCGTCTTCGCCGCCGCCGGTGAGCTCCTCGACCTCGCGCTCCCAGGCATCCTTCGCGAGGCGATACCAGAGGTAGAACGCGAAGCCGGCGAAGATCGCCCACTCGGCGGCGTAGAAGATGTTGAGCCAGTTCACCGAGGTGCCGCTGTCGACGGCGGGCGAGTGGATGGCATCCAGCCCCGCCGACGGCGTCTGGGCCGTGATGTAGGCGCGATACACGTTCAGGCCCGCGACGTCGTGCCAGCGCCCGAGCAGGGCCGCCGGCGACATACGGCTCAGCTCGAACGGGTCGCTCTTGGTCGCCGAGACGACCGGTCCCTCGTCGGCGATCACGCGCCCGGTGACATCGACGCGCGCCGTCGGATCGGCGGTCGCCTGGGCGTTGAGAGCGGATGCCGCGGCATCCGCCTGATCCTTCGACGTCGTGAAGCCGAGTGCCACCGCGACCGACGTGGGCTGGGCGACGTCGGCGATGCGGAGCTGCCCGGAGACCCAGTAGCCCTCGGTCTGGTCGTTCAGCCGCGAGGTGATGACGATGAAGTCACCCGGCACGTACGAGCCCGATACCTCGACGCGCTGACCCGCGAGCGGGTCGGGCAGGGCGACGCCCGGCTTCGTCACATCGGCGAGGGGCTGCACCTGCTCGCTCGCGCCCGGTGCGACCGGGCTGGTCGACAGCGCCCGTCCGAGCTGCCACTGCCCGAGCCACGCGAACACGCCCGCCACGACGAGGCACAGCAGGAGCATCGCGATCCACCGCGGGCGCAGCATGACCTCCCGCAGCGTCGGCGGGAAGACCTGCGGCGCATCGGCCTCGGCGGACGGGGTGACGGGTGCGCTCATCAGCTGCCGTACGGCGCGACCACGACCTCGACGCGCTGGAACTCCTTGAGGTCGGAGTAGCCGGTGGTCGCCATGGACTTCCGGAGCGCTCCGATGAGGTTCGTGGTGCCGTCGGCGACCGAGGCCGGGCCGTAGAGGATCTCCTCGAGGGTGCCGACCTGCGCGACCTTCACGCGGTGGCCGCGCGGGAGCTTCGGGTGGTGCGCCTCGGGTCCCCAGTGGAAGCCGAGCCCCGGGGCATCCGTCGCGCGCGCCAGCGCGACCCCGAGCATGACCGCGTCGGCGCCCATCGCGAGCGCCTTGACGATGTCGCCCGAGGTGCCGACACCGCCGTCGGCGATGACGTGCACGTAGCGGCCGCCCGACTCGTCGAGGTAGTCGCGACGGGCGGCGGCCACGTCGGAGACCGCGGTCGCCATGGGCGCGTGGATTCCCAGGGTCGCCCGGGTGGTGGATGCCGCGCCGCCGCCGAAGCCGACGAGCACGCCGGCCGCACCCGTGCGCATGAGGTGCAGGGCCGCTGTGTAGGTCGCGGCGCCGCCGACGATGACGGGCACGTCGAGGTCGTAGATGAACTTCTTGAGGTTCAGCGGCTCGGCAACGCTCGAGACGTGCTCGGCCGAGACCGTCGTGCCGCGGATGACGAAGAGGTCGACGCCGGCCGCGACCACGGTCTCGTAGAGGTCCTGCGTGCGCTGCGGGGTGAGGGCTCCGGCGACCGTGACGCCGGCCGCCCGAATCTCGGCCAGCCGCGCGCTCACGAGCTCGGGCTTGATGGGCTCGGAGTAGAGCTCCTGCATGCGGCGGGTGGCGTCGCACTCGTCGAGCGCCGCGATCTCGGCCAGCAGCGGCTCCGGGTCGTCGTAGCGCGTCCACAGACCTTCGAGGTCGAGCACGCCCAGCCCGCCGAGCTGTCCGAGCATGATCGCCGTGCGGGGGCTGACCACCGAGTCCATCGGGGCGCCGAGCACCGGCACCGTGAAGGGGAAGGCGTCGATCGTCCAGGCGGTCGAGACATCCTCAGGGTTGCGGGTGCGCCGCGACGGCACCACCGCGATGTCGTCGAAGGTGTAGGCGCGACGCGCACGCTTGGAGCGACCCAGCTCGATGTCCATGCTCACCCCCACAGCCTACCGGCGACGCCCGCGAGCGCCGATGCCGGTGCGCGCGCTGTCGCCGGGCAGAACGGGTGCCGCGGCCACCTCGGCCGCGACGGCATCGACGAAGACGCGGGCCGCACGGCTCGCACCGGGGCGCACCGCGATCAGCAGGCGCCACTCGATGCGCTCGTCGAGCGGGCGCAGGGCGAACCCCGCGCCGCGCGGCGCGTCGGGGACGAGGTAGCGCGGCATGGCGGCGACGCCGAGCCCGGCCGCCACGAACTCGGGGATCTGCGCGACGTCTCCCACCTCGACGATCGTGCGACGCGCGAGACCGCGGGCGGCGAGCGCGGCGTCGAAGACCGACCGCTGGCCGAACCCTGCGGGCGAGTCGACGAAGTCCTCCTCGGCGAGGCGCGCAAGCGGCACGGTGCGGGACGCGGCGAGGGGGTGGTCGGCGGGCAGCACGGCGACGAACTCGGACGCGATGAGGCAGGCCCGGTCGGCCACAGCCTCGGTCGGCTCGGCGCCGAGGAAGGCGACGTCGATGCGCCCTGCGGCGAGGTCGGCTCCGAGACCGGCGGAACCGGTCGCCGACGGCGAGAGGTGCAGCTGCACGCCGGGGTGTCGGGCGCGGAACGTGCCGAGCACGCGGGGCAGCGCCCCACGTACGAGCACGTTGGTGAGGATGCCGATGCGGAGCGTCCCGCGCAGCTCGCCGTCGTCGGCGACCTCATCGCGCAGCAGCGCCCACTCGTCGAGCAGGCGGCGGGCGCGCGGCAGGGCGACCTCGCCCGCCGGGGTCAGCGCGACCCGATGGGTGTCCCGCTCGAACAGGCTCGCGCCGACCTCGCGTTCGAGGGCGCGCACCCCCGCCGACACCGTCGACTGCGCGGCGAACAGGCGCGCCGCCGCCCGACCGAACCCGCCCTCGTCGACGACGGTGACGAAGTACTCGAGCTGACGCAGGTCCATGGCGGGAGCCTAGCGCCGTCATCGTTCAGAACGATCACCCTCATCGGGAACGTTCGTTTCCATCGATGTCCGATCGCGGTCACACTGGAGTCATGACCACGACCGCCGACATCCCCGTCATCCGCCTGCGCACGCCCGGCGTCTCGCACCGCACCGGGTTCTGGGTCGTGGCGCTCGGGTTCCTCGCGACGATGGCCTTCACGACCATCCCCACCCCGATCTACGCGTTCTACGCACGCGCCGACGGCTTCGCGACCTGGGTCGTGACCGTCATCTTCGCCGCCTACGCCGTGGGCGTCCTCGCCGCCCTCTTCCTCGTCGGGCACATCTCCGACTGGGTGGGACGGCGCCGGATGCTGCTCCTCGGCGTCGCGCTGCAGCTCGTCGCCGCGGGGCTCTTCCTCGTCTTCCCGCACGTGGCGGGCCTGATCATCGCCCGCGTGGTGTCGGGCTTCGGGATCGGCGCGATCACCGCGACGGCCTCGGCCCACCTCGTCGAGCTCGACGCGGCCGCCCGGCCCGGAGCCGGCCCCGCGCGAGCCACGACCGTCGCCACGGTGCTCAACACCGGCGGCCTGGCGCTCGGCCCGCTCATCTCAGGTGCCCTGGTCACCTGGCTTCCGGGCCCGACCGTGACGCCCTACCTGCTCTTCGCCGGCCTCCTCGTGCTCGCCGTGCTCGGCATCGCGCTCGTGCCCGAGACCGTGGTGCGCCAGAGGGAGCGTCCCGCGTACCGCCCGCAGCGGGCGGCCGTGCCGCCGGAGGGACGCCGCGACTACACGGCCGCCGCCATCGCGGGCTTCGCCGGCTTCTCGGTGTTCGGGCTGTTCACCTCGCTCGCCCCCGTCGTGATGACCCAGGTCATGCACGAGCCCGCGCCGCTCGCGGGGGGAGCCGTGACCTTCGCGGTGCTCGCGGCATCCGCTCTCGCCCAGCTGGTGTTCGGACGCCTGAGCTCGCTGCGTCAGCTGGTGCTCGCCCTCGTGCTCGTCGTCGCCGGGCTCGCCGCCCTCGCGGTCGGCGTGCTCACTGCGACACTCGCGGTCTTCGCGGTCGGCGGCGTCGCCGCGGGCGCGGGCGTCGGACTCGTGTTCCGCGCCTCGATGATGACGGCGGGGCGCCTCGCCGCCCCGGAGCGCCGCGGGGAGGCGCTCGCAGGCATGTTCCTGGCGTCGTACCTCGGACTCGCGGTGCCCGTGCTCGCGATCGGCGCCGCGCTCGTCTTCGCCCCGATGACGCCCGTGCTCGTGGTGTTCGCCGCGGCCGTGGCCGTGCTGGTCGTGGTGGCCTCGTTGCCGCTCGTGCGGCGCGCGGCTCAGGCCTGACGACCCGCGCGGGTCACCAGGCCTCGTCGACGCGCGGGGCGAGGCCCAGCACCCGGGCCTTGTCGGCCGGGAAGCACGCGTCGAACAGCTCGGTCACCCGCGAGTCCACGTCGTAGTCGTCGGCGAGGCGCATGCCGATCATCGTGTTGATGAGCATGCCGTGCGCGAGGAACCCCTGCGCCTGCTCGGCGGTGAACCCGAGCGAGCGCAGGTACTCCCACACCTGGGCGAAGCCGTCGCGGGCGACCGGCCCGATGACCGGGTGCGCGCCCAGGAGGAACGCGTGCGTGAGGGTCTGGTGCAGGCCCCGCACCTCGAGCAGGTCGATGTAGGCGCGGCCGAGCCGGTGCTCGAGCGTGTCGTTGGTGACCTCGGCCGCCGCCCGGAACCCCGCCAGAAGCTGGTCGAGCGCGGCCGTGCAGGCAGCGACGAACAGATTCTCCTTGCTGCCGAAGAGCCGCACGACATAGGGCTGAGAGACGGATGCCGCGCGCGCGACATCGTCGGTCGTGGCACCGACGTATCCCTTGGCACCGAAGACGGCGAGCGCCGCGACGATGATCTGCGAGCGCCGCTCCTCAGAGCTCAGGCGCCGTTCGGGCTCATCTGTCGGGGTCACGCTTGACAGGTTATCAGTCGATTACTACAGTCGGCCGTATCGAAGTAATCATTCGATTACAAACGCGGGTTCTCCGGGTGCCACGCGCGCCGGAACAGCCCTCCACGCACCTCCCCCACCGCTCCCCGACCAGAAAGGCCGCACCATGAGCCTCGCCCCCGCCGTGCGCCGCCGCCCCGCCGCACTCGTCATCGCCGCGGCATCCCTGCCCATGTTCATGGCGACCCTCGACAACCTCGTCATGACCAACTCTCTGCCGGTGCTGCACAAGGATCTCGGCGCCAGCGTCGAGCAGCTGCAGTGGTTCGTGAACGCGTACACCCTCGCATTCGCCTCGACGATCCTGCTGGCCTCCGCGCTCGGCGACCGCTACGGCCGCCGCACCGTCTTCACGATCGGCATCGCCGTGTTCGGTATCGGCTCGATCTTCGCCGCCCTCTCACAGGACCCCGGTCAGCTCATCGCCGCGCGAGCCCTGCAGGGATTCGGCGGCGCGGGCGTCATGCCGCTCTCGCTCGCCCTCATCACCGGCGGCGTCGCCGACCGGCTGCGCCCGCTCGCGATCGGCATCTGGGGCGGGATCGCCGGTCTCGGCGTCGCGGTCGGCCCCCTCGTCGGCGGGGCGGTCATCGAGGGCTGGAACTGGCAGACGATCTTCTGGATCAACATCCCGGTCGCCGTCATCGCCCTGCCGCTCGCGATCTGGGCGCTGCCGAACCAGCGCGGCGCCCGCGCCCGCATCGACGTCGTGGGCACCGTGCTCGCCGGCGCCGGGGTGCTCGCCCTCGTGCACGCCATCGTGCGCGGCAACGACGACGGCTGGTCGACGTTCTCCGTCCTCGGCGAGATCGTGCTCGGATCGCTGCTGGTGATCGCCTTCCTGGTGTGGCAGTGGCGTTCGCGGAGTCCGCTCGTGCCGCTGCGGCTGTTCCGCGACCGATCGTTCTCCCTCACCAACGCGGTCGGCTTCGCGTTCAGCTTCGGTACGTTCGGCTCGATCTTCATCCTCATCCAGTACATGCAGGTCGTGCGCGGCTCGACCCCGCTCGAGGCGGCCGTGCAGACCACGCCGTGGACGCTCGCCCCGATGGTCGTCGCACCCCTCGCCGGGCTCATCGCCCCGCGGGTGGGCACCCGCATCCTGCTCGTCACCGGACTCGCCGCCCAGGGCGTCGCCCTCGGCTGGCTCGCGCTGATGATCTCGACCACGACGCCCTACATCGACATGGTCGCGCCGTTCGTGCTCGCCGGCGTCGGCATGGGGCTCGTGTTCGCGCCGTCGGCGACAGCCCTGCTGTCGACGCTCGGCATCGCCGACCACGCCAAGGCGTCGGGCGTCAACTCCACCGTGCGCGAGATCGGCGTCGCCCTCGGCACCGCCGTCATGACCGCGATCTTCGTCGGCGCCGGCGGTCAGCTGCGCCCGGACATGTATGTGGATGCCGCGCGCCCCGCTGTCCTCACCGGGGCGGCCGTGCTGCTGGTCACCGCCGTGCTCGCCCTGTTCCTGCCCGCCGGCCGCGGCACGCCGGCGACGGCCGCGGAGAGCAAACGGGAACTCGCGCACGCGGCCTGAGCCGCGGCATCCAGCCCCTCATCGAGGCGCCGGACGCAGGAAGTTCACTTCTTGTAGTTCGGCGCCTCGACGACGATCTGCACGTCGTGCGGGTGCGATTCCTTCAGGCCCGCCGCCGTGATGCGCACGAAGCGGCCCTTGGTCTTGAGCTCCTCGATCGTGCGCGCCCCGACGTAGAACATCGACTGACGCAGACCACCGACGAGTTGATAGGCGACGGCGGCGACCGGGCCGCGGTAGGCGACCTGGCCCTCGATGCCCTCGGGGATCAGCTTGTCGTCGCTGGGCACGTCGGCCTGGAAGTAGCGGTCCTTCGAGTACGACGTCTTCTTGCCGCGGGTCTGCAGCGCGCCGAGCGAGCCCATGCCGCGGTACTGCTTGAACTGCTTGCCGCCCTGGAAGACGATCTCGCCCGGCGACTCGTCGGTGCCGGCGAACAGCGACCCGATCATGACGGTGTCGGCGCCCGCGACGAGCGCCTTGGCGATGTCGCCCGAGTACTGCAGACCGCCGTCGGCGATCACCGGCACGCCCGCCTCGCGGGCGGCGAGGGACGCCTCGTAGACGGCCGTCACCTGCGGCACGCCCACACCCGCCACGACGCGGGTGGTGCAGATCGAGCCCGGCCCGACGCCGACCTTCACGGCGTCGACACCGGCGTCGATGAGCGCCTGAGCGCCCTCGCGGGTCGCGACGTTGCCGCCGATCACGTCGATGTGCGCGAACGTCGGGTCGGCCTTGATGCGCCGCACGATGTCGATGACGCCCGCCGACTGGCCGTTGGCCGTGTCGACCACGAGCACGTCGACGCCCGCGTCGCGCAGGGCCTCGGCGCGCTCCCACGCGTCGCCGAAGAAGCCGATCGCGGCGCCCACGCGGAGGCGACCCTGCTCGTCCTTGGTGGCGAGCGGGTACTTCTCGCTCTTGTCGAAGTCCTTGATGGTGATCAGACCCGCAAGACGCCCGTCGGCGTCGATGAGGGGCAGCTTCTCGACGCGGTGCTTGGCGAAGGCGGCGATCACGTCGCCCGCACTCACGCCCACCGGGGCCGTGATGAGGCCCTCGCTGGTCATCACGTCGCGCACGAGGGTCGAACGGCGCTCGAAGCCCGACACGAACCGCATGTCGCGGTTGGTGACGATGCCCACGAGGCGGCGGTCGTCGTCCACGACCGGAAGGCCCGAGATGCGGTAGGTCGCGCAGAGCGCGTCGACCTCCTCGATCGTGGCGTCGGGAGTGGTGGTCACCGGGTCGCTGATCATGCCCGACTCGCTGCGCTTGACCCGGTCGACCATGGCCGCCTGGTCCTCGATCGAGATGTTGCGATGCAGGATGCCGAGACCCCCCTCGCGGGCGACCGCGATCGCCATGCGAGCCTCGGTGACGGTGTCCATCGCGCTCGAGATGAGCGGGGTGGCGACCGTGATGCGGCGCGTGACCCGCGAGGACGTGTCGGCCTCGCTCGGGATGACGTCGGTGTGCCCGGGCAGCAGCAGGACGTCGTCGTAGGTGAGTCCGACGAAACCGAAGGGGTCGTGCTGCTCCATGCGTGCTCCCATGCGGCGCCCGGTCGGGGCGCGATCGTGGCGGCGAGGGCGGAGGGTCATCCCGCCTGATGATTCTAAGCGGCGCGGGACGGGCTGTATTCCGCTCGCGCGCGTGTACGCGCCCGCTCGCGCGCGCGAGCGGCGACGGCACTCGGGTGTCGCGAGTCGCGCGATCGGCCAACGCGAGTCATACTGGGCGGCACGCGACGACGAGGCCGCGTGGACGGAGATATCGGTTCGGTGACGATGCCGGACCGAAACACCCCTGACATATGCGACTCCTAGTCTCTCGGACGTGCATCCGCGCCACCCGGCGCGCCTGCCCAGCTACGACCCGTGGAGGACGATGACCGTGCAGTTCGCGCACAGGTTGCTCTCATCGCGACGACGACTCGCCGGCATCGGCGCGCTCGTGCTCGCGCTCGGGGTGCTTCTCACCCTGCTGATGCCCGCCCCGGCCGCCCACGCTGCGACCACCTGCTCCGCCGATGCGACGACAGCCTGCATCCAGGGCACGATCCGCACCAGCGACGGCAAGCCCGCGAGCGGTGTGAAGCTGTCGATCGCCGGGCCCGCGGCATCCACCCCCGACACGACCACGGATGACTCGGGCCGCTGGGTGTTCGAGGTGACCGCCGCCGGTTCCTACACGGTGACCCTCGACAAGACCTCGCTGCCCGACGGCCAGTACGTCTCCGGCGCCGACACCCGCACGGTGCAGGTGTCGCTGCACTCGGACTTCTCGGCGATCTTCTCGCTGAGCGATTCTGCGGACGGCGCGACCACGACCGACACCGGGTTCGACTGGCAGCGGTTCTGGCAGCAGTTCGTGCAGGGCGTGCGCCTGGGCCTCCTCCTCGCCCTCGCCTCCCTCGGCCTGTCACTCATCTTCGGCACGACCGGCCTCAGCAACTTCGCCCAGGGCGAGATGGTGAGCCTCGGCGGCGTGCTGGCCTGGTTCTTCATGTCGATCCTCGGCAACAACCTGTGGCTCGCGGGGCTCGCGGCCGTCGTGGTGATGGCCCTGTTCGGCTGGGCGCAGGACGTCGTGCTGTGGAAGCCGCTGCGACGCAAGCGGCTCAGCCTCACACAGCTCATGATCGTGTCGATCGGTCTGTCGATCGCCCTGCAGTACGTGCTGCAGCTGTGGATCGGCGCCGGCACCGTGCGCATCGACCTCGCCACACCGGCGACCGTCACGATCTGGGGCATCACCCTCACGATCCAGTCCTACGTGTCGATGGGCATCGCGATCGTCGCGATCGCCGCGGTCGGGCTCGGCCTCATGTACACCCGCTTCGGCCGCGCGACCCGCGCGGTGTCCGACAACCCGGCGCTGGCGTCGGCGTCGGGCATCGACGTCGACCGCGTCATCCGGGGCGTGTGGATCATGGGATCCGGACTCGCGGGTCTCGCGGGCGTGCTGCTCGGCCTCGTGCTCAACGGCGTGAACTGGCAGACCGGCGGCCAGCTGCTGCTCCTCCTGTTCGCCGCTGTCACCCTCGGCGGACTCGGCACCGCGTTCGGCGCCTTCGCGGGTGCCATGGTCATCGGCCTCATCGTCGAGCTGACCAACATCTGGCTGCCCGGCGACCTGAAGTACGCGACCGCCCTGGCGCTGCTCATCATCATCCTGCTGTTCCGGCCGCAGGGCATCTTCGGCCGCCGCGAGCGGATCGGCTAAGGAGGGTTCTGATGGACTTCTGGGTTTCCCTGCTGCAGCAGCTCACCGAGAACGCGATCGCGCCGGTCACCGCGGCGTACGTCATCGCGGCGATCGGTCTCAACATCCACTTCGGCTTCACCGGTCTCATGAACATGGGCCAGGCGGGCTTCATGCTCCTCGGCGCCTACGGGTTCGCGCTGACGATCATCTACGGCGGCGGGTTCTGGCTCGCCGTGCTCGTCTCGATCCTCGCGTGCGTCGCGTTTGCGGCGATCCTCGGCATCCCGACGCTGAGACTGCGCGGCGACTACCTCGCCATCGTCACGATCTGCGCGGCCGAGATCGTGCGCATGGTGGGCCGCCTCGCTGCGCTCGCGCCCATCACGGGTGGCTCGACGGGCCTCGTCGGACCCACCTACCGCGGGCCGTTCACCGACCTGTCTCCGCTGGGCACCGGGTCGACCACCATCCTGTGGTTCACGTACCCGAACACCGACCCGGGGTCGGGCAACGACTGGTGGACGCGCATCGTCTCCTGGGGCCTCGTCGCCGTGCTGCTCGCGCTCACCTGGCTCGCGATGCGCAGCCCGTGGGGTCGCGTGCTCAAGGGCATTCGCGAGGACGAGGACGCCGTGCGCAGCCTCGGCAAGAGCTCCTACGCCTACAAGATGCAGGCGCTCATCATCGGCGGTGTGCTCGGCGGGCTCGGCGGCATCCTGACCGTGCTCCCCGCCTCCGTGCAGCCCGACGGCTTCAGCCGCACCCTCACATTCAACCTGTGGACGATCATGCTGCTCGGCGGCGCCGCGACGATCTTCGGTCCGCTGCTCGGCGCGATCATCTTCTTCGTCGTGCGCATCGCGATCGTGCAGATCATGGGCGAGTTCATCCCGACCTCCATCCTCAACACGCAGCAGACGCAGGCGCTGTCGTGGGTGTTCATCGGCGTCGCGCTCATGCTCATCGTGATCTTCAGACCACAGGGCATCCTCGGAAAGAAGAAGGAGTTGAGCTTCAATGCCTGACCTCGGCCCCGTCACCACCGCGATCCGCACGCAGCTCGGCGGCGTCGAGGAGACCCCCGGCGCCACGAAGCCCGACCCGATCCTCGTCGTCGACAACATCGTGCGCCGATTCGGCGGCATGACCGCCGTCAACGTCGACCACCTCGAGGTGCAGCGCGGCGCCATCACGGCCCTCATCGGTCCGAACGGCGCGGGCAAGACGACGTTCTTCAACCTGATCACCGGGTTCGACCGCCCCTCCACCGCCAAGCGGCTCATCGGAGGTCCGTCCTCGGATGCCGCGGCCCGCTGGTCGTTCGACGGTCGCACCCTCGGCAACACCGCGGCATCCAAGGTCGCCCGTGCCGGCATGGTGCGCACCTTCCAGCTCACCAAGGCGCTCTCGCGCATGACGGTGCTGGAGAACATGCTGATCGGCGCGAAGGGCAACCCCGGCGAGAACCTCGCCGTCGGGCTCATCCCGGCGCTGTGGTCGAAGGCCGAGAAGGCGAACATCGCCAAGGCCGACGAGCTGCTCTCCCGCTTCAAGCTCGACGCGAAGCGCGACGACATGGCCGGCAGCCTCTCGGGCGGGCAGAAGAAGCTGCTCGAGATGGCGCGGGCGCTGATGAGCGACCCGCAGATGATCATGCTCGACGAGCCGATGGCGGGCGTGAATCCCGCACTCACCCAGAGTCTGCTCGAGCACATCCAGGCGCTGCGTGAGGACGGCACGACGGTACTGTTCGTCGAGCACGACATGCACATGGTGCGCCACATCTCCGACTGGGTCGTCGTCATGGCCCAGGGCGAGGTCGTCGCCGAGGGCGCGCCCGACAAGGTCATGAAGAACCCCGCCGTGATCGACGCCTACCTCGGCGCCCACCACGACACGGACCTGGGCGACGACGACGCGCTCACGACCGGACTCATCGAACAGATCGAGCAGGCCGCCGAAGCCGAGGCCGAGGCCGAGGAGGAGTCGCGATGAGCGAGACCACCGCCACCCCCGTCGTCAAGGCGGACAACCTCATCGCCGGCTACCTGCCGGGGGTGAACATCCTCAACGGATGCACCCTCGAGGCCTACCAGGGCGAGCTGATCGGCATCATCGGCCCGAACGGCGCCGGCAAGTCGACCCTGCTGAAGGCACTGTTCGGACTCGTGAACGTGCGCAGCGGCTCGGTGACCCTCGAGGGTCGCGACATCACCAACAACAAGGCCAATCAGCTCGTGCAGGCCGGCATCGGGTTCGTGCCGCAGACGAACAACGTGTTCCCCTCGCTCACGATCGAGGAGAACATGCAGATGGGCATGTTCCTGCGCCCGAAGCAGTTCGCGAAGCGCGTGGCCGAGATCTGGGAGCTCTTCCCGGTGCTCGGCGAGCGCCGCAAGCAGCGCGCCGGGTCGCTCTCGGGCGGTGAGCGCCAGTCGGTCGCCATGGCCCGGGCGCTCATGATGAACCCGAAGGTGCTTCTGCTCGACGAGCCGAGCGCCGGGCTGTCGCCGGTGCGTCAGGACGAGACGTTCATCCGCACCCGCGAGATCAACAAGACGGGCGTCACGATCATCATGGTCGAGCAGAACGCCCGCCGCTGCCTGCAGATCTGCGACCGCGGCTACGTGCTCGATCAGGGCCGCAACGCCTATGAGGGGACGGGTCGTGAGCTCGCGAAGGACCCGAAGGTGATCGAGCTGTACCTCGGCACCCTCGCCACCGATGTCGAGGCCGCCGGCAAGTAGGCGAGTCGACTCAGCGCGGGGTCGCGCGGCGGATCACCAGATAGCCGCCGAACGCGCAGGCGAGGGCAAGACCCAGCAGAAGGGTGAACTGCCCGACGATCCCGATCGCGGCGAGCCAGCCGAACAGCTCGGCCCAGCCCTGCAGGAGCGTGACGACCGTTCCGGCCACGAGCAGCGCCGCCGTCGCGCCGAACGCAAGCACCATCATCCCCGGGATGCGCCAGCGCATGTAGACGGTCGTCGCGCCGGCGCCGATCGACAGGACGAGGAGCTGGAGCGCGAAGGTCGTGTAGAAGTCGGTCAGCCAGCCGTTCTGCCCGTACCAGAGCGCGTCGAACATGTGGACGCCGAGCCACCAGCCGCCCGTCGCCTTCTCGACCTGCACGAGGGCGGCCGTGAGCGCCGCCATCTCCGCGGACACGAGCACGAACATGACGAGGGTGCCCATCCAGTAGTCACGCCGGGTCGAGCCGATGCCGAGTGCGAAGGAGAACGTGAGCCCGACGGCCTGCACCCCGACCACCACCAGGTACCACTGGGGCGACAGCACGGCCCAGCTGTAGCGCATCCCCTCGATGTCGATCCCCCCGGCCACGCTCCGGATGATCAGGCCGACGACCATCGAGACCACCCAGGCGCTGCCTGCGATGACCCATGGCATGCCGAAGAACACGGCGGGGTTCACGGCGTGCAGACGTACGGTGCGCCAGATCGGATTGCGCCGCATGCGACCGGCGCGAGGCAGCGCCGATCCGACGACGGTGAGCGCGTTCATGCGGCTTCCCTCCGGTTCGGGGCGTCGGGGCTCGCGAGATCGTCTCCGGTGAGGTGCACGACGAGCTGCTGGAGCGACACCGGGGCGAGCTCGAGGCCGGAGTGCGCGGCACGGGCTCGCGCGGCCGCGTCGAGGCGGCCGTCGATCGTGACCGACGCGAGCCCGCCGAGACGCTCCCGCCCGATGATCGTGTAGTCGGCGGCGAACGCGTCGACCGCGGCGGCCGGCCCCGCCACCGCCGTTGCGGAGCCGCGCAGCTCATCCGCGTCCTGGTCGAGCAGGATGCGCCCGCGATCGATGAGGACGACGTGTTCGAGCATGCCGGCGACCTCGTCGATCAGATGGGTGGAGAGCACGACGGTTCGCGGGTGCTCGGCGTAGTCCGTCAGCAGCCGGTCGTAGAAGATCTGTCGCGCCACCGCGTCGAGACCCAGATACGGCTCGTCGAAGAACGTCAGGTCGGCACGGGAGGCCAGCCCGACGACGACGCCGACGGCGGACAGCTGCCCCCGCGACAGCTTCTTGATGGGCCGGCGGAGGGGAAGCGCGAAATCGGCGATGAGGCGGCTCGCGAAGTCCGCGTCCCAGTTCTCGAAGTACCAGGGAGCGACTGAGAAGACATGCGCCGGCGTGAAGCCCTCGGGGTACCGCTGCGATTCGGCGATGAAGCACAGACGACGCAGGACGTCGCCGCGTTCGACCGGCGAGCGGCCGAAGACCTCCACCGAGCCGCCGTCGGCGAAGATCTGCCCCGTGAGCAGTTGCATGAGCGTCGTCTTGCCGGCGCCGTTGCGGCCGAGGAGGCCGTAGATGCGATTCTCGGCGAACTCGACGTCGACGCCGTCGATCGCCGCGAGCTTTCCGTAGCGCTTCACCAGCCCGCGGGTGCGGGCGACTGCGGCGGTCATGAGGCGATCCTTACGTCGGTGTTCGCGGCGGCGGCGCACTCGGCGCGCACCAGGTCGATGAGCTGGTCGGCCTCGATGCCGAGTGTCGAGGCCTCGACGATCAGGGGACGCACGAATTCGTCGGCGAACGATCTCCGCCGACGGCCCGCGACCCGTTCGCGGGCTCCACTCGTCACGAACATCCCGATCCCGCGACGCTTCTCCACGATCCCGGCGTCGACGAGCATGTTCACTCCTTTGAGCGCGGTGGCCGGGTTGATGCGAAGGAACCCGGCGAGCTCGTTCGTCGACGGGATCTGCGCGTCCTCCGCGAGCAGGCCGGCGAGGATCTGGTTCTCGATCTGCTCGGCGACCTGCACGAAGATCGGGCGCGTCTCATCCATCCGGTACCCGCCCTCCCGACGTGCTCACATGGTTCATTACTTGAGTAACTAACCAATCATGCAGAGCTCCGCGTGTCAAGCGTGGCGCGGCGACGGCGGGCACGCGAAAGGGGCGGGTGCTCGCGCACCCGCCCCTTCGCTGTGATCAGGAGATCAGTTGGTCGAACCCTGGATCGACTTCTGGAACACCGGGACGTTGGTCGCGTCGAACTTGTAGATGCCGATGAAGGCGCTCGACGGGTCGTTCTCGGAGTTGAACGGGCCGATGCCCGCCTTGCCCGTGTACTGGATGTCCTTGCCGGAGTTCAGCAGGGCGAGGCACGAGGCGTAGTCGGCGCACTTCTCGCCACCGTTGACACCCGAGACCGCGGCGAGGTTCGCCTGGATCGTGGGGCCGTCGGTGCCCTTGCCCTTGTCGGCGGCGAGCGCGGCGAGCACGATCGCGTCGTAGGACTCGGGAGCGTAGGAGAAGTCCTTCAGGTCGGCGTTCGCCGAGGTCTTGTAGAAGTCCACGAGACGCTGCTTGAAGGTGGCGTCGGGCTGAGCACCGGGGATCGTGCCCTGCGCACCCGTCAGGGTGTCGGCCGCGAAGGTGGTGCTGTAGTCAGCCGTGTTGCCGTCGACCATGTAGACCTTCGACATGTCCCAGCCCTGAGCCTTGAGCTCGGGGACGATCGACTTGGTCTCGTCGAACGCGAGGATGGCGATCGCGTCGGGCTTGGCGGCCAGAACCGCCGAGACCTCCGACGAGAAGGTCGTCTGACCGGGAGCGAACTCCTGGCCCTTGCCCTTGGCGCCATAGACGATCGAGCCGCCCGCCTTGGTGACGGTGTCCTCGACGACGTCACGCAGGCCGGTGCCGTACGCGTCGTTGAATACGAGGAAGCCGAGCTTCTGCACGCCGTCGCCGACGATCAGGTTGCCCAGCGCGGAGCCCTGCACGGTGTCCGGCGGAGCGGTGCGGAAGTAGTAGCTCGAGTAGCCGGACAGCGCCGTCGCGGTGTTCGCGGGCGAGAGCTGCACCTTGCACTTGGAGGTGATGGTGTCGACGAAGTTCAGCGTGACGCTGGACGACTCGGCACCGAGCACGACCTGCGCGTCGGAGCTGGCGATCTGGGCGGCCGAAGCGGTCGAGACGGAGAGGTCGCTCGACGCGCCCGAGTCGGTGATCGGGCCGACCTGGACAGGCTGGCCGAGCACGCCACCGGCGGCGTTGATGTCCTGCACGGCCAGGCCGTAGCCGGCCTCGGCGGGCGGGTTGAGGTACGCCAGCGAACCCGTCTGGGGCAGGATCGTCGCGATCTTGAGCGGGCCGGTGCTCGGGGTGCCCGGCTTGCACGCCGCAGCGGGGTCGGCGTGCGTGGAGGCCGAGGCGCTGGCGCTGGAGGTCGGCGTGCTCGAGCTCGAGCACCCCGCCAGCACGAGCGTCGCGGCACCCGCGAGGGCCGCAGCCGCCACGAGGGCCTTCTTGGGATGAACCATGGTGGCTCTGTCCTTTCGTGTGGGCGCGGCGCACGGGAGCCTCTCCCCCGCGTCCGCTTGCGCGAAAACGTATCCCCGTTGTGTCACGAACATGTTTCACTCATGAAGACGTGATCTTTCCGCGACGAAATCGTTATGAAAGGCGTGTGAGAGGCACGATCTCGTCGGTGAAGAGCCGCGGGGATGCGGCATCCGCTCGTCTGCGGTGTGCCGCCGTTCAGGTGAGCTCGGCGACGTCCGAGGCGCCGCGAGCGCGCCGCGAACGGCGCCCGGCGACGACGGAGTCGACCGAGAGCACGGCGAGCGCGAGCCACACGATGCCGAACCCGACCCAGCGCTGCGTCGTCATCTGCTCGCCCATGAGCAGCCACCCGGTGAGGAACTGCAGGATCGGCGCGATGAACTGCAGGAGGCCGACGAGAGTGAGGGTCGCACGACGGGTGCCGGCGGCGAACAGGAGCAGCGGCACGGCCGTGACGATGCCCGCCGAGACGAGGAGCAGGGTGTGACCGACGCCCGCCGTGCCGATCGTCAGACCCGACGTCGCGGACACGATCGCGAGCTCGACGACGGCGATCGGCACGAGCCAGAGGGACTCGAAGGTGAGTCCGCTGACGGCGTCGACGCTCGGGCCGATGCGCTTCTTCACGAGGCCGTAGACGCCGAAGGACAGCGCGAGGGTCACGGCGATCCAGGGGAACTCGCCGTAGCCGGCGACGATCACGCCGACGGCCACGACCGCCAGACCGATCGCCGCCCACTGCACCGGACGCAGCCGCTCGCGCAGCACGATGACGCCGAGCAGCACCGTCACGATCGGGTTGATGAAATAGCCCAGGCTCGTCTCGATGATGTGGTGGCTGAGGGTGCCGATCAGGAACACCTGCCAGTTCACGAAGATCAGCAGACCCGCGAGGGCGGTGAGGGCGAGCAGACGCGGCTGGCGGGCGATCGCGACGATGCGACCCCACGACCGCGTGACGAGGATGAGCAGCGCGCAGAAGACCAGCGAGAAGACGATGCGCCAGCCGATGACCTCCCACGCCGACGCCGGCGCGAGCGCCGCGAAGTACAGCGGCAGGAAGCCCCACATGAGGTAGGCCGCGGCCGCGTAGAGGCCGCCCACGGTGTTGCGGCGGGCGGCGTCGGCGGGGCTCTCGGGGGTCACCGATCCACCCTATTCCCGCCCCTCGACGTGGCGACCGCGCCGGCCGCGCGCAGGGCGCCAGGCTCCGCACGATTCCCGCCACGGTTCACCGCGCGTGCGGCGGGAACGACGAAGGGTCCGGATGCCGCGGCATCCGGACCCTTCGGAAAGTCGATCAGCGAACGACGACGGCAAGGACGTCGCGAGCCGAGAGCACGAGGTACTCGTCGGCGCCGAACTTGACCTCGGTGCCGCCGTACTTGCTGTAGATCACGCGGTCGCCGACGGCGACGTCGAGCGGGATGCGGTTGCCGTTGTCGTCGATGCGACCCGGGCCCACAGCCACGACCTGGCCCTCCTGGGGCTTCTCCTTGGCGGTGTCGGGGATGACGAGCCCGCTGGCCGTGGTCTGCTCGGCCTCGACCTGCTGGATGACGATGCGGTCCTCGAGCGGCTTGATGGAAACCGACACGGTGTACCTCTTTCTTGGACGGAAGACTCGTTAGCACCCACATACCGAGAGTGCTAACGCCAGTGTAGGCAAGTGCTGGCACTCATGCAACGCGAGTGCCAGAAGACGTCATACGCCGTCGCGCTCGTCGCGGGACGCTCCGGCCTAGGCTGGCGGGATGCGGATGGACCAGCTGCGCGCCGTGCTCACCCCCGAGGGGCTGCGCCGGCTCGACGAGCTGGGGCCCCTCGCCACGACCGACGACACCGCCCGCGCGGTGAGTCGCCTGCGGACCGAGGGCCTCGACCCCGACACCGTGACCGCGCTCGTCTCGCAGGCGCACCTGCGCGCCCGGGGCGCCGCCAAGTTCGGCGACCTCGCCGCCGGCATGCTCTTCACCCGCGCGGGCCTGGAGCAGTCGACACGCCCGGTCGTCGCCGCCCGCCATGCCGCCCGATTCCGCGACGCCGGCATCGGGCGCGTCGCGGACCTCGGCTGCGGCATCGGCGGCGACAGCCTCGGCTTCGCCGGGCTCGGGATGTCGGTCCTCGCCGTCGACGCCGACGAGGTGACAGCGGCTGTCGCCGCGTACAACCTCGCCCCGTTCGGCGATGCCGTCGAGGTGCGTCACGCCCGCGCCGAGGACGTGGACCTCGGCGGCGTGGACGCCGTGTGGCTCGACCCGGCCCGCCGCGTCGCCGGTCACGACGCGCAGGCGCGGGTCGCGGCATCCGAGTACACCCCCTCGCTGGAGTGGGTGTTCCCGCTCGCGGCGCGCACGAGCGCCGGCATCAAGCTCGGGCCCGCGCTCGATCGGGCCGAGATCCCCGCGGATGCGGAGGCGCAGTGGATCTCGGTGGACGGATCGACCGTCGAGCTCGTGCTCTTCACCGGCACGCTCGCCCGCGACGGCGTGCGCCGGGCGGCACTCGTGATCCGCGGGGAGCGCGTGCACGAGATCACGGCGGCCGGGGACGCTCCCGACGTCGACGCGCGCCCGGTCGGCGCCTACCTGCACGAACCCGAGGGGGCCGTGATCCGCGCGCGCCTCATCGGCGACGTCGCGCGGGCGCTGGAGGCGGGCACGATCGACCCGCACATCGCCTATCTGACCTCGGATGCCGCGCTCACGAGCCCGTTCGTGCAGAGCTTCCGCGTGCGGGACGAGCTCCCCGTCGCGACGAAACCGCTCGCGAAGGCGCTGCGCGCCCGCGGCATCGGCCGCCTCGAGATCAAGAAGCGGGGCGTCGACGTCGACCCGGCAGCGCTGCGTCGCGCGCTCGCGCTGCGAGGCGATGAATCGGCCACTCTGTTCGTCACGCGCATCGGCGACCGGCGGGTGGCGCTGCTCGCCGACCGCGTCGGCGACTGAGCCGCGGGCGCCGGTCGCGACGTCGGCGGGCGAGGGGACCCTCGGCGAGGGACCGTCAGCCGAGCGCGCCGGAGGCGACGACCGCCCAGGTCAGCCACGCCGCACTGTAGAGGATCGACCCGGCGCCGAGCGCGATCGCCCAGATCGCCATCGCATGCCCCGGGGACGGACGCCGCCGGGCCGCGATGCCGAATCCGACCGCGAGCACGCCGAGCGGCAGCATCCATCCGACGACCAGGGAGGCGCCGAGCGCGATGATCGCGGTGGCCAGGCCGAGCGCCGACAGCGGCACCGGATGACGCACCGCCGGCGCCGGCGCCGGCACGTCGAAGACCGTCTGCTCGTGCACGGGCTGCAGGGCGGCGACATCGACGGGCGCCGTGAGCTCGCGCGAGAAGCCGCCACGGTGAGCGCCCGGAAGCGCCGCACTCGCCGGCGGTGTCACCACATCGGGCGAGGGCGGTTCGACCGCGTCGGCACCGTGTGCCGGGAGCGGCCACGCCCCGCCGGCCGTCGCGGCGGACCGGTCCTCCGGGGCCCCCGCGCGCTCGCCGCTCACGCGGGCACCCCCTCGGCCACCTGGATCTCGGTCACCGGCAGCGTCGAATCCGCGCCGAAAGCGAGGGTCGAGGGTGCGCGGCCCGAGGCGATGAGCTCGGCGGCCAGCGCCGCGATCATCGCGCCGTTGTCGGTGCAGAGGCTGAGCGGGGGGATGCGCACGGTGACCCCGGCAGCCTCGGCCCGCGCCGTCGCGACCTCGCGCAGCCGCCGGTTGGCGATCACCCCCCCGCCGAGCAGGAGCCGGGGCACGTCGAACCGGGCGCAGGCGTCGAGGGCCTTCGTCACGAGGACATCGACCACCGCTTCGCGGAAGGATGCCGCGATGTCGGGCACCGAGGCATCCGCTCCCTGCTGCTCGACATAGCGCGCGACGGCCGTCTTCAGCCCCGAGAACGAGAAGTCGTAGCGGTGCTCGTGCAGATCGGACGCCCGCGACAGCCCGCGCGGGAAGCGGATGGCGTCCGGGTCTCCGGATACCGCGGCCCTATCGATCTCGGGACCGCCGGGGTAGGGCAGCCCGAGGATGCGGGCGATCTTGTCGAACGCCTCGCCGGCCGCGTCGTCCATCGTCTCGCCGAGAAGCTCGACGTCGCTCGTGAGGTCGCGCACGAGCAGCAGCGAGGTGTGCCCACCGCTGACCAGCAGCGCGACCGTGGGGTACTCCAGCGGGGCCGCGTCTTCGGCGAGGATGTCGGCGGCGATGTGCCCGACCAGATGGTTCACGGCGTACAGCGGCACGCCGAGCCCGGTCGCGAGCCCCTTCGCGGCCCCGATGCCGACCATCAGCGCACCCGCGAGGCCCGGGCCGCTCGTGACGGCGACCGCGTCGAGGTCGGCGAGCGTCACGCCCGCCTCGGCGAGCGCGGCGGCGATCGAGGGCTGCAGCGCCTCGAGGTGGGCGCGGGCCGCGACCTCGGGCACGACGCCGCCATAGCGGGCGTGCTCGGCCATCGAGCTCGCGATCGTGTTGCTCAGCAGGGTGCGGCCGCGCACGATGCCGATGCCGGTCTCGTCGCAGCTCGTCTCGATGCCGAGCACGAGGGGCTGGTCCCGGTTCACGTGCACCACGCTCCCCGGGCGGTATCGGCGGGGCCCTCACCGGCGGCGGGGCTCTGTGCGGCGGCCGTGTCCTCTGCGGCGCCGCGCCAGGCGGCGACATCCAGGCTCATCACGATCGCGTCGACGTCATCGGGCTGGTAGTAGCGGGGGCGCCGACCGACCTCGACGAAGCCCTCCGAGCGGTACAGCGCCTGTGCGACCGGGTTGTCGTCACGCACCTCGAGGAACACCTCGGCGACGCACCGCGCGGCGGCCTCCGCGAGCAGGTGCCGCAGCAGCGCCCGCCCCTGACCCCGCCCGCGCGCCGCGCTCTCGAGCGCGATGGTCTGGATGTCGCCGTCGCGCCCGCCCTTCGGCGCGCGCAGCCCCGCGTAGCCGATCAGACGGCCGGCCTGCTCGACGACGTAGTAGCGCCCGTGCGGCGAGCGCAGCTCCTCGCGCATCATCGGCTCGCTCCACGCGTCGGTGGGGAACGCCGCGTGCTCGAGTGCCATGATGGCGGCGAGGTCGTCGAGGGTCGCGTCGCGGATCACGCCGTCACCCGCTTCGGGGCGCCCGGCAGCGTGACATCGGGCGAGCGCAGGTAGAGCGGCTCGTCGCCCGTGAGCACGCGCGACGCGGCGACCGCCCGGGAGCCCGCGAGCGCGAGCAGCGCCGCCGGGATGGATGCCGCATCCTCGCGTCGCGCGCCCCGCTCGGCGAGGGTCGCGTCGAGGTCGTCGCGCGGCGCGAGTGCCGCGTCGCCGAGCCGCACCGGCAGCCCGTCGTCGTCGAGTCCCTCGTAGACCGAGTAGGCGAACTCGCGGCGGCGCGCGTCGGTGACGACGGCGAAGCGGCCGGCATCGTCGCCCGCGATCGCGGCGCGCAGCAGGATCGACAGGGCGACCGCGTCGTGACTCGGAACCGCGATCACGGGAAGGTCGCGGGCCAGCGCGAACGTGCGCGCGGCGGCGATGCCGATGCGCAGGCCGGTGAAGGGCCCCGGTCCCATGCCGGCGACGACATGCGTGAGGGCGGTCGGCGCAGGCGCGTCGACCCGCGCGCCGATCGCGGCAGTGACGGATGCCGCGGCCAGCGCTCCGGCGAGCAGATCGCCGATCACCTCGGCATGGCCGAGCGGATTCGCACTCGTCGCCTCGGAGCGCACCACCCCGTCGGCGTCGACGACGGCGACGGCCGTGCCGAGCGAGGTGTCGATGCCGAGGATCACCTCTCTAGGGTATGCCGCCACCGGCACGTCCCGGGGATCGCGGCCCGTCGCACGGCCGGGCGGGCAGACGGGCGGGCGCCGCGATCAGGGACGGCGGGAGATCGTCACGGTTCGCGGGGCGTCGGCGTCGAGCTCGTCGGTGCGCCTTGATGCGTCGCCGCACATCGTGTCGGCGCCGCGGCCGCCGGTCGGACGCTCGATCTCGACCTCCCACCAGGCGTCCGTGAGGGCCTCGACCATCCCGCGACCCCATTCCACGATCGTCACCGACGAGGCGAGGTCGAGGTCGAGGTCGTCGAGCTCGGCGGCCGAGCCGAGGCGGTACGCGTCGACGTGCACGAGGGGGGCACCGCCGACGAGGGAGGGGTGCGTGCGGGCGACGACGAAGGTCGGCGACTGCACCGGACCGCGAACGCCGAGGCCCGCGCCGATCCCGCGGGTGAGGGTCGTCTTGCCGGCGCCGAGGGGGCCGGTGAGCACGACCACGTCGCCGGGGCGCAGCGCCTCGCCGAGCGCGCGGCCGAGCGCCTCCATGTCGGCGGGCGCCTCGATGCGGCGTGCACCCAGGAGTGCGTCGGGAACGCTCATCGCGTCGCCGTTCGCCGGGGAACGCGCGGGCCGATGCGGGTCACGACCTCGTAGTTGATCGTGCCGGCGGCCTGCGCCCAGTCGTCGGCGAGCGGGGCGCCGTAGGTCGGATCCCCGAACAGCACCGCCTCGTCGCCCACCGCGACCGGGTGGTCGCCGACATCCACGACGAACTGATCCATCGCGATACGCCCGGCCACCGGGAACCGGCGGTCGCCGATGACGACGGGACCGACGCCGCTCGCCTGACGCGGCACCCCGTCGGCGTAGCCGAGCGGCACGAGGGCGAGGGTCGTCTCGCGGTCGGTGCGGTAGGTGTAGCCGTAAGAGACGCCGTGCCCCGCCGGCACCCGCCGCACGGCCGCGATCGCGGCGCGCAGCGTCATCGCGGGCCGCAGCCCCAGCTCGGCGGGCGAGCGGTAGCTGAAGGGCGACAGTCCGTAGATCCCGAGCCCGATGCGCACGGCGTCGTAGCGCGACTCGGGGAGATCGATCGCCGCCTGCGTCGCCGCGAGGTGGCGCACGCGGGGGGTGAGACCGGATGCCGCGGCCACCGCGAGCGACTCGTCGAACCGCGCGATGGCCTCGCGGTCGTCGTCGGGCGACGTGTTGGAGATGTGGCTGAAGATGCCGACGACGTGCACGCGCCCGATGCGCTCGAGGCGCTCGGCCTCGGCGAACACGCTGCGCTGCGCCTCGGGCGGGATGCCGTTGCGGGCGAGTCCCGTCTCGACCTTCAGGTGCAGGCGGGCGGGGCGCTCGCCGGTCGCCGCGGCCGCGGCCCGGTTCAACTGGTCGAGATCGGAGATGCCGAGCTCGATGTGCGCCTCGACCGCGCGGCCGAACGACAGTCCCGGGGCGTGCAGCCACGCCATGAGCGGCGCATCGATGCCACCGCGACGCAGGGCGAGCGCCTCGTCGACGTCGACGACGCCGAGACGG
This sequence comes from Microbacterium sp. 4NA327F11, assembly GCF_005503465.1. NCBI lineage: Bacteria > Bacillati > Actinomycetota > Actinomycetes > Micrococcales > Microbacteriaceae > Microbacterium > Microbacterium sp. 4NA327F11. Next base: position 43,462 of record NZ_SCOB01000013.1, read on the forward strand.
GTCGCCCCGCCGTCGAGCGCGCCCTGGGCGGCGCGGACGGCGCCGTGACCGTAGCCGTCGGCCTTCACGACCGCGATCACGTCGACGCCGGTGCGGCGCCGGAACGCCCTCACATTGTCGGCGATCGCCTCGGTGTCGATCACCGCCTCACGCATGGTTCCCGCCGGCAGCGTCATGATGCCCCCTCCCCCGGCTCTCCCCAGCCCTCCGCGACCACGTACGCGGTCGCGAGTCCCGCGTCGTGCGACATCGACAGGTGCACCGCGGTGATGCCGCGTGCGGCCACCGTCCGCGCGGTGTCGCCGGTGAGCGCGAACACGGGTTTGCCGGAGGTCTCCGACGCCACCTCGATCTCGGTCCAGTGCACCCCGTCCGAGCCGCCGAGCGCCTTGATCAGCGCCTCCTTCGCGGCGTACCGCGCCGCGAGCGAACGCGGCTTCAACACCCGCTCGGCAGGCGAGAAGAGCCGCTCGAGCAGCCGCGGGGTGCGCGAGAGGGATGCCTCGAACCGCGGCACGTCGACCAGGTCGACGCCGATCCCCACGATCATCCCCCGCGCCTCGCGCTCACTCGACCGTGACGGACTTCGCGAGGTTGCGCGGCTGGTCGACGTCCAGTCCCTTGGCGCTCGCGAGCCCCATCGCGAAGATGTGGAGCGGGACCACGGCGAGCAGCGGCTCGAACAGCGGACCCGCCAGCGGGATGTGCAGCACCTCGTCGGCGAACGGGAGGACCGCGGCATCCCCTTCTTCGGCGATGACGATGACCCGGGCACCGCGGGCGCGGATCTCCTGGATGTTGGAGACCACCTTGTCGTGGATGACCGACGAGCCGCGCGGGGAGGGCACCAGCACGAACACGGGCTGGCCGGGCTCGATGAGCGCGATCGGGCCGTGCTTGAGCTCGCCGGCGGCGAAGCCCTCCGCGTGGATGTAGGAGATCTCCTTGAGCTTGAGAGCGCCTTCGAGGGCGATCGGGTAGCCGACGTTGCGGCCGAGGAACAGCACCGAACGGGTGTCGGCCATCCAGCGGGCAAGCTGCGTGGTGCGGTCGTGCTCACGGTCGAGCACCCGCTGGATCTTCTCGGGGATCGCCTCGAGCTCGAGGACGTGCTGGGCGATCTCGGTCGGCGAGAGCGACCCGCGCACGCGCGCGACGTGGAGGGCCAGCAGGTAGAGGGCCGTGATCTGGGCGGTGAACGCCTTCGTCGAGGCGACGGCGACCTCGGGGCCGGCGTGCGTGTAGACGATCGCGTCGGACTCGCGCGGGATCGTCGCGCCCTGCGTGTTGCAGATCGACAGGGTCTTCGCCCCGCGCTCGCGGGCGTACTTGACCGCCATGAGGGTGTCCATCGTCTCGCCGGACTGGCTGATCGAGACGACGAGCGTGTTCGCGTCGAGCACCGGGTCGCGGTAACGGAACTCGTGCGACAGCTCGACTTCGACCGGCACGTTCGCCCACTTCTCGAGCGCGTACTTGCCGACCTGCCCGGCGTAGGCGGCCGTGCCGCAGGCGATCACGACGATGCGCGACACCGAGGCGAACAGCTCATCGAGACCGTCGAGCTCGGGGATCTCCACCGCGCCGTGACGGATGCGGCCGCGGAGCGTGTTGGCGACGGCCTCCGGCTCCTCGGAGACCTCCTTGGCCATGAACGACGACCAGCCGCCCTTCTCGGCAGCCGAGGCGTCCCAAGTGACCTCGAACGGCTCCACCTCGACCGGCTCGCCGTGGAAGTCGGTGACAGTGACGCCCTCGGGCGTGATCGCGACGATCTCGTCCTGGCCGATCGCGAGGGCGTGACGGGTGTGCTCGACGAAGGCCGCGACATCCGACCCGAGGAAGTTCTCGCCCTCGCCGAGTCCGATGACGAGCGGGGAGTTGCGGCGGGCGCCGACGACGAGCCCGGGCTGGTCCTGGTGCATCGCGAGGAGGGTGAAGGCGCCGTCGAGCTTGGCGACCGTCGCGCGGAACGCCTCGACGAGGTCGCCCGTGGCGCGGTATTCGCGGCCGAGCAGCACCGCGGCGACCTCGGTGTCCGTCTCGCTGCGGAACGTGTAGCCGTCGGAGAGGAGGTCGGCCTTGAGGGCGGCGAAGTTCTCGATGATGCCGTTGTGGATGACGGCGAGCTTGTCGTCGTCGGCGAGATGCGGGTGTGCGTTCGCGTCGGTTGGGCCGCCGTGGGTCGCCCACCGGGTGTGGCCGATTCCGGTCGTGCCGTCGGGCAACGCATGAGCGGTGAGGTCGTCGCGCAGCACGCTGAGCTTGCCGGCCCGCTTGCGCATGCCGAGTGTGCCGTCCTCACCGATCACGGCGACGCCGGCGGAGTCGTAGCCGCGGTATTCGAGGCGGGCGAGACCCGCGATCAGGATGTCCTGGCTCGGCCGCGGGCCGACATAACCGACGATTCCACACATGCCGACAATCCTAGGGTCGCCGGCATGTGCGGAATCCGTCAGCGCGGCTCAGCCGCCGGTGCGCGAGGACGACCCGCCGGTGGTGCCGCCCGTGCGGGTTCCGCCCGTGAACGAGCCGCCGCCGAATCCGCCGCCCGAACCGAAACGGCCGGTCGAAGTGCTCGAGTTGCTGGGCAGCGTCGCCTGGTTGTCGGCGAGGACGACCTGCTGTCCGATCTGCAGCCCGCTGACGATCTGCGCCCAGCCGTCGCCCACGGCGCCGACCTGCACCGATACCGACGAGGTCGAGTCGGATCCGCTGAGCACGATCGCCGTGGCCGTGTTGCCGGCCAGACCGCTCAGCGCCGACGTCGGCACCCGCAGCGCGTTGGTGGCGGATGCCACGGTCAGCGCGACGACCGCCTGGGATCCGGTCGCCAGCGCGATCGGAGGGTTGGCGACCGTCACGACGGCGGGATAGGACGGCGTGGAGGCCGTGGACGAGACGGGGAGAAGGCTCACGGTCTCGACGCTGCCCGTGAGGGCCGTCTGGGCACCGTCGGGCGTGACCTGCGCGGCGAGACCCGACTTCACGAGCGACATGTCGGAGATCGGCACGTCGACGGTGATGTCGGCGTCGCCCGCCGCCGAGATGATGACCGCCTCGCTGGTGGTGGCGGTGTCGCCGACCGAGAACGGGATGCTGGCGACCACGCCGCCGACCGGGGCGACGAGAGTCGCATCGGCGAGGTTGGCCTGCGCCGTCGAGACGGCCGACTGATCCTGCAGCACGGCGACGGCGGCGGACGCGACGCGACTCGCCTGCGCGGCGGCCTGCGATGTCGAGGACGTGGTCGACGTGGTCGACGTGCTCGAGCCTGTCGCGCCGTGGCTGGACGTCGAGGACGTCCCGGCGCTCTTCGACGCCTGCACGATCGTCGCGGCGGCCTGGGAGATCGCCGCGCTCGCCTTCGCGATGGCGGTCGTGCACTGCTGGATCTCCGCCGGCGTCGGGACTGAGGGCGATGCCGAGGGGCTGGGGGTGGGCGTCGGGGAATCGGTGGGCGTCGCCGACGGGCTCGGGCTGTCCGTGGGAGCGGGCGTGGCGGTCGGGGAATCGGTCGGCGCCGGCGAGCTCGACGGGTGCGGCGCGGCCGGGGCGAGCAGCGCGGCGCACGCTGCTCCCTCCGCCTTGACCGCGGCATCCATCGCGGTGATCGCCGCCGTGAGCGCGGACGTCGATCCGGACGATCCGCCCGCCGCCGATCCGCCGGAGGAACCCGACGACGATCCGCTCGCGGTGGTGCCACCGGAACCACCCGAGGCGCCGCTCGTCGTGGTGCCCGACTGCGCAGACTCGAGCGTCACCTGGTCGTTGGCGAGCTGCGCCTGCGCGGCCAGCAGCGCCGACTCGAGCGGCGCCGGGTCGATCGTGGCGAGGGTCTGCCCCTCGGTCACCGTCTGGCCCACCGCCACCGGAATGCTCGTCACGGTGCCCGACGTCGCGAAACCGACCGAGGTGTCGCCGAGCCGCTGCACCGTGCCCGTGAGGGTGAGCACCTGCGACACGGCACCGGTGGACACCGCCGCCGTGCGATAGCGGTCGGAGCCGGTCGAGGCCTGCACGGCCACGACCGCGCCGCCCGCGGCCACGATCACGATCACGGCACCGACGGCACTGCCGATGATCCAGGTGAGACGTCGACGCTGTCGCGTGGGAGACATGGGGAATTCTTTCTCGTCAGGCCCGCCGGATCCGACGCGCGGGATGCGCGATCGGGCCGGCGGGCTGTGTCATCGACGGCGAGGTCAGGAGTTCGAGCCGGAGGAGCCCGAGGAGCCGGACCCCGAACCGGAGCCGGAGCCGGAGCCGGAGCGACCTCCGAAGCCGCTCGAGCACGTGCCGTTGACGGGCTGGCTGACGGTGAGCGATGTCGCCGTCAGGGCGCCGGTGTCATCCTTCGTTCCGGTCGCGGTCACGCAGACGCCGACCGCCACATCGCTCGCGGTCCCGGATGCCAGCTGGGTGTAGGTCGTCGAGGAGGACGTCGTCACCGTCACCTGGGTCGACGAGCCGCCGCCCCGCGCCGCCTCGGTCACCACGAACGATCCGTTCGAGAGCGACGCGATCTGTCCGAACGCACCGAAACCACCGAAGCCGCCGGTGCGCGGGGTCGCACTGCCCGATCCGGATGCGGGGCCGCCCGACCCGCCCTGTCCGGCTCCGCCGCCGGCGCCGCCACCGAACCCGGCGGTGCAGGTCGACCCGCCGCTGGAGGTGATCTCCACCGAGGCCGCGGCGACCTGCGTCGCCGGCGTGGCGGACCCGCTGGACCCACTCTGATCCGCACGGACGACGACGCAGTCGCCGGTTGCGAGAGCCGTGGCATCCGCGCTCTTCTGCACCTCGAAGGTGGTCGACCCCGTCCACGTGACCGCCGTCTGCGCGGTGCGCGTCTGCACCTGCGCCGTGCTTCCGTTCAGCGCCGCGACCTGCCCGCTGACGCCCGGGATGCGGGCCGCGCGGCTGCTCGAGGGAGCGGGGTTGGGGGCGGCGTTGCCCGAATCGGTGGCGCCGGCGGCCGAGCAGGCCGACAGCACGATGGCGGCGCCGGCGAGAACCGCCAGCAGACCGGTCTTGGAGTACCTCATGTCATTCGCTCCTCAGCGCGTCGATCGGCGCAAGGCGCGCCGCTCGTCCCGCGGGGTAGACCCCCGCGACGATTCCGATAATCAAAGAGACCAGCAGGGCGCCCAGCGCGACCGGCAGGGAGAGCAGCACGGGCTGGCCGAGCACCGCAGGAAGGGTGAGCGCGCCGATCGTGCCGAGCGCGATGCCCAGGAGCCCGCCGATGAGGCCGAGCACGCTCGCCTCGACGAGGAACTGCCGCAGGATGGCTCGCGGGGTCGCACCCAGCGCCTTGCGCAGACCGATCTCGCGCACCCGCTCGGTCACCGACACGAGCATGATGTTCATCACGCCGATGCCGCCGACCAGCAGCGAGATCGCCGCGATGCCCGCGAGGAGGATCGTGAGGATCTGCGTCGTGGAGGTCGCGGTCTGCAGCAGCGAGGCCTGGCTCGCGACCTGGAAGTCCGCGTTCGAGGCAGTCACCCCGTGCTGGGTCAGCAGCGCATTGTCGGTCTCCTGGTAGGCCGCCGACAGCGCCTGCGTGCTCGCCGCCTCGACATAGATGGAGGAGATCGTCGAGCCGCCCGAGCTGGAGAAGATCGACGCCCACGTGGTCGACGGCACGACCAGCTGATCGTCCTGGTCGCCGCCGACGGTCGAGCCGGCGGTGTTCAGCTCGCCGATGATCGTGAACGGGATGTTCGCGATCGTCACCTGCTGGCCGACCGGATCGCGGAACCCGAACAGATCGGATGCGGTCGTGGACCCGATCACGGCGACGCGCGAGAGGTTGTTCAGATCGTCGTTCGTGAAGAACCGGCCCGACACCACCGACCGGGCGCGCACCGTCAGCCACGTCGGCGTGGTGCCGACGATCGAGGTGGTCCAGGTCGAGGTTCCGGCAACCGCCAGCTGAGAGGTCGTCGACACGGGCGCGACGGCCCCGATGTCGGGCGCGACCGTGGTGTTGGCGAGCAGCGCGGCATCGGCGGAGGTGAGCGTCGAGGCCGAGCCGGCACCGCCGCGCACTCCGCCGACACTCGTCGTGGAGCCGGGAGTGACGACGAGCAGGTTCGAGCCGAGAGAGTTGATCTGCGCGGCGACCTGCTGCTGCGCGCCCTGTCCGAGGCCGACCGTCAGCATGACCGCGGCGATCCCGATGAGGATGCCGAGCACGGTCAGCGCGGAGCGCATCCGGCGGTGCCGGATCGCGTCGAGCGCCGTGCGCAGCGTCTCCGCCCAGTTCATCGTTCGTCTCCGATCGAGGTGGGGTGGTCGGGCAGGTCGGTGGGGGACGGAGCGGATGCCGCGTGCGCGCCCGCCGCGGGGACGATCGCCGCCGCAGCCAGCACGCCGTCCGGGTCTTGCAGCTCGCCGTCGCGGATGCTCACGGCGTACGCGGCACGGTCGGCCACCTCGTGCTCGTGGGTGATGACGACGACGGTGCGCCCCTGCTGATGCAGCTCGTCGAAGAGGGCGAGGATGTCCTCGGTCGAGACGCTGTCGAGGTTTCCGGTCGGCTCGTCCGCCAGGATCAGGCTGGGCTTCGTAACGAGCGCCCGGGCGACCGAGACGCGCTGCTGCTGGCCGCCGGAGAGTTCGTTCGGGCGGTGGTCGATGCGACTGCCGAGCCCGACGCTCTCCAGCGCCTCGATGGCCCGCCGCTTGCGCTCCTCCCGCCCGACACCGGCGTACACGAGCGGCAGCTCCACGTTGCGCCAGGCGGTGAGGCTCGGCAGCAGGTTGAACTGCTGGAAGACGAACCCGATGCGCCGGTTCCGGATCTCGGCCAGCTGCGCCTCCGTGAGGGTGGACACATCGTCGCCGGCCAGACGGTAGGAGCCGGAGGTCGGGATGTCGAGGCATCCGAGGATGTGCATCAGCGTCGACTTGCCGGAGCCCGACGGGCCCATGACGGCGAGGTAGTCGCCCTCGCGCACGGTCAGGCTCAGGCCCCGCAGCGCCTGCACCTCGATGTCGCCGATGACGTACGACTTGCGCACGTCGTCGAGCTCGATGATCGGTTCGCCGAGCATGTCAGTTGCCGCCCGAGGTCGAGGATCCGGATCCCGAACCCGCGCGGCCGGAGCCACCCGTGCCGGAGCCGCCCGCGCCGCCCGAGCGACCCGAGCCGCCGGTGCCGCCGAAGATGCTGGAGCCGCCCGATCCCGATCCGGTGCGGAACGACTGCGTGACCGGCACCACGACCTCCTGACCCTCCGCCAGACCGTTGGTGATCTGCGTCTGGGCCCCGAAGATCTGGCCGAGGGTGACCTGCACGGTCTGCTGCGACCCGTTGTCGCTGACGGTGACGACCGTCTGGCCGTTCTCGGTGCGCACGGCCGCCGTCGGGACGGTGAGCACGTTGTCGAGCTCCTTCGTGATGATGTTCACGCTCGCCACCGTGCCGGCGTACAGCCCGGTCGGCGAGCCCGTCAGCGCGACGGTGACCGGGAACTGGGCGACACCCGCGGTGCTCGAGGTCGACTGCACGCCGATCGACTGCACGGTGCCGAAGATCGCCTGGGTGGCGCCCGTGGGCGTCACCTGCGCCTGCATGCCTGTCTTGATGTTCGCGAGGTCCGCGTTGCTGACCGTGGTGGAGACGACCCATGAGGCGGGCGAGATGACGGTGATGGCCGCCGCCGAGCTCGTCGGCGTGCTCGAGGTCGACGACGTCCCGGTGCTCGTCGAGGTGCGCGACGCCGACGAGCTGCTGGAGGCCGAGGAGGTCCCGCTCGACCCGATCTGGGCACCGACCGACACGTTCACCGCGGCGACGACGCCGGCGATCGGAGAACTGAGCGTCGCCTGGCTGACGGCGGTCTGCGCGAGCTGCAGCTTCGCCTGCGCCGAGGCGACCTGAGCGGATGCCGCGGCCACCTGCGCCGAGGTGCCGCCGGCGGCGGCCGTCTGCTGGGTCTCGGCCTGGTTGAGCTCCGCCTGGGCGAGGGTGACCTGGCTCTGCAGCTGAGTCGGGTCGATGGAGGCGAGCGCCTGACCGGCCGTGACCGTCTGCCCGACCTGCACGTCGACGGCCGTGACGGTGCCGCTGGAGGAGAAGGTGAGGTTCGCGACCGTCGCCGGCTCGATCGTGCCCGACGCCGAGACGCTCTGGTCGTACGTGCCGACGGCGGCCGCGACCAGGCGCTGGGTCGCCGCCTTCGGCGAGAGGAAGAACACCGCAGCCGCGGTGCCCGCTCCTGCCACGACGACGACGGCCACGATGGTGATGATGACTGCCGGCCTGCGCCACCAGCGACGCGAGCGCGGAGAGCGCTTCTTTGCCATGCCTCGGTCCTTTCGAGTGAATCCTCGACGAGGCTAGGAGTGCTCGGCTGGGCTGGCGGGCGGTTGCGCTATGCCGTCTCTATGGATTCGCCTCGCGGGCGAGATCCGCGTGATGACGCGGATCTCGCGGCATCCTGCCGTGTTTTTCGGCACCGTCAGCGCGCATTGCTATGAGATCTTCAGAGTTCTCAGTGCGTCGCCCCACCGCGTGTCGGACGGCGCCCTCAGAGCTTGCGCAGCAGCACCGACTCGACCGCGTGCGAGCGATCCTTGCGCAAGACGAGGCTCGCCCGGTGACGGGTGGGGAGCACGTTCTCGATGAGGTTCGGCAGGTTGATCTCGGTCCAGTACCCCATCGCGCGCTCGACGGCCTCCGCATCGGACAGGGACGCGAACACGTTGAAGAACGAGGACGGGTTGCTGAACGCGCCGCGACGCAGGGCGAGGAAGCGGTCGGTGTACCACTGGGCGATGTCGTCGGGTTCGGCGTCGACGTAGATCGAGAAGTCGAACAGGTCGCTCACCGCGACGTCGTTGGGCGAGGGCGGGGGCTGGAGCACGTTGAGACCCTCGACGATGACCACATCGGGTCGGTGCACGGAGATGTGGGCGTCCGGGACGATGTCGTACCGCATGTGCGAGTAGAACGGCGCCTTGACCTCCTCGGCGCCCGACTTGACGGCGCTGAGGAAGTCGACGAGGCCGCGCCGGTCGTACGACTCCGGGAAGCCCTTGCGGGCCATGAGGCCGCGTCGCTCGAGTTCCGCGTTCGGGTAGAGGAACCCGTCGGTGGTGATCAGCTCGACGCGGGGCGTTCCCGGCCACCGGCTCATGAGCTCACGCAGAAGGCGCGCGATCGTGGACTTGCCGACCGCGACGGAGCCGGCCACGCCCACGACGAACGGCGTCGTCGTGTCGGGCTCCCCGAGGAAGGCGCTCTCGTCGGCGCCGAGCCGCTTCGTCGCTGACGCGTAGAGCGAGAGCAGCCGGCTCAGCGGCAGGTAGACCTCGCGCACCTCGGTGAGGTCGAGGCGGTCGCCGATGCCGCGCAGCTGCACGACCTCCGCCTCGGTCAGCGGCTGCTCCATGCCCGCCGCGAGTCGCGACCAGTCCGCGCGACCGATCGCGCGGTAGAGCGTGGGCGCGAGGGTCTCGGGCGAGGCATCGTCGACGGGCACGGGGTCAGCCTAGCGGCGCGGGCCGGCGGCCCCCGCTGCGCTAGCATCCGTGACAGGAGCGCACCGGAGCCGCCGAAGGGAGGCTATCGATGCGTGAACGGCGGGTGGTCGTCATCGCGGCCATCGCGATGGGCGTGGCGGTCGCGCTCGCCCTCGCCGGGTTGCCCCTCTACGTCTTCCCCTCGCACCCGGCGGTAGCGCGGGCGGACCTCGTCTACGTGATCGGGCCGCCCACTCCGGCCCGCATGGCGGACGCCCAGAAGCTGCTCGACGAGGGCGTGGCATCCCATCTGCTGGTCTCGGTCGGCGGGGGGATGCCGGCGTCGACCGTGCCGGAGTGCGCGCGCCCCGACGTGACCTGCGCCACGCCCGAACCGTTCACCACGAAGGGCGAGGTCGCCCTGCTGCAGGCCTACGCGCGCGATCACGCCGCGCAGAGCGTCGTGGTGCTCACCTTCACCCCCCATGTCGCCCGTACCCGCTACATCTTCGGACGCTGCTATGCGGGCGACGTGACCGTCGTGCCCGTCGAGGAGCGCCTCGATTTCGGGCAGTGGGTGTATCAGTACCTCTACCAGTCGACGGCGTTCGTGAAGGCATGGCTCCTCCCGTGCGCCGAGCCGATGAGCGCGGTCCCCACGCCGGTCGCGACGGCGGGGTAGAGTCTCGGCGCTCCGCGACGGCGGGCGGGCGCCGGATAGGCTGACCGCGTGCGACTCGGCGTTCTCGACATCGGCTCGAACACCGTCCATCTGCTCGTCGCCGACGCCCACCCGGGCGGCCGCCCCTTGGCGTCGACGAGCACGCGCACGGTGTTGCGACTCATGCGCTTCCTGACCCCCGACGGATCGATCAGCGAGGAGGGCGTCGCCGCCCTCGAGCAGGCCGTCGCGGACGCCGCCCGGGTCGCCCGGGAGCAGGGCGTCGACGAGCTGCTGGCGACCGCGACCTCCGCGGTGCGCGAGGCGACCAACGGCGACGGGGTCATCGCCCGCATCGAGGCGGCCCTCGGACAGGAGCTGCAGGTGCTCGGGGGCGAGGTCGAGGCGCGGTACACCTTCCTCGCCGTGCGCCGCTGGTTCGGCTGGTCGGCGGGACAGGTGCTGCTGTTCGACATCGGCGGCGGGTCGCTCGAGATCGCGGCGGGCGCCGACGAGCTGCCGGAGGCCGCGGCATCCGTGCCCCTCGGCGGCGGACGCATGACCGTCGAGTTTCTGCACGACGACCCGCCCGGAGAGGACGCCGTCGAGCGGCTGCGCGCACACGCAGAGCAGACCCTCGACCCCGTGCTCGCACCCTTCCGCGCCCTCGCGCGCCCCGACCACGTCGTCGGGTCGTCGAAGGCGATCCGCTCGCTCGCGAAGCTGGCCGGCTACCCCGTGCCGGGCTGGTCGGGCATCGAGCGGATGCTGCTCCCCCGCGCCGCGCTCGGCTCGTGGATTCCGCGGCTCGCGCGCATCCCCGCGTCCGCCCGGCAGGAGCTGCCGGGCATCACCGCCGACCGCACGTTCCAGATCGTCGCGAGCGCCGTCGTCGTGCACACCGCGATGCGTCTCATGGACGTCGACGAGCTCGAGGTGAGCCCGTGGGCACTGCGCGAGGGCGTGCTGCTTCGCTACATCGAGTCGATGGCCTGGAGCTGAGCGGGACTCAGTTCTCGAGGCGCTCGCGCACCACGTCGGCGAGGGTGGCCGCGATGCGCTCGGCGGTGGCGGCATCCGCCGCTTCGACCATCACGCGTACGAGCGGCTCCGTACCCGACGCCCGCAGCAGCACCCGGCCGGTGTCGCCCAGCTCCGCCTCCGCAGCCGCGACCGCGGCCGCCACCTGCGCGTCGGCCACGCGGGTGCGATCGACGTCGCGCACGTTCACCAACACCTGCGGGTAGACCGTCATTGTCGATGCGAGCTCGGCGAGCGAGCGTCCGGTGCGCGCCATCTCGGCGACGAGGTGCAGACCGGTCAGGAGGCCGTCACCCGTCGTCGCGAAGGCGCTCATGATCACATGGCCGGACTGCTCGCCGCCCAGCGAGTAGCGGCCCTGGTTCATCGCCTCGAGCACGTAGCGGTCGCCGACCGCGGTCTGCAGGACTCGGATGCCGCGATCGGTCATGGCCCGATGCAGGCCCAGGTTGCTCATCACGGTCGCGACCAGGGTGTCGTCCGCGAGCGCGCCGCGTTCCTTCATCGCGACCGCGAGGATCGCCATGATCTGGTCGCCGTCGACCACACGCCCCGCCGCATCGACAGCGAGGCACCGGTCGGCGTCGCCGTCGTGGGCGATGCCGATGTCGGCGCCCAGCCGCACGACCTCCGCCGCGAGCGAGTCGAGGTGGGTCGAGCCGACGCCCTCGTTGATGTTGAGCCCGTCGGGGTCGGCGCCGATCACCGTCACACGGGCGCCCGCGTCGCGGAACGTCTCGGGCGAGACTCCGGATGCCGCGCCGTGCGCGCAGTCGAGCACCACATGGAGGCCGCCGAGGCGATGGGGCAGCGAACGCAGCAGGTGCAGGACGTAGCGGTCCTCCGCGTCCGCGAAGCGGCGGATACGACCCACGCCGGCGCCGGTCGGCTGCAGCTTGGGGCCTGCGAGCGCGAACTCGATGCGCTGCTCGACGTCGTCGGGGAGCTTCACACCGCCCCGCGCGAAGATCTTGATGCCGTTGTCGGGCGCGGGATTGTGCGACGCGGAGACCATCACGCCGAAGTCGGCGTCGGTGTCGGCCACGAGGAACGCGGCCGCCGGGGTCGGCAGCACTCCGGCGTCATCGACGTCGACGCCGGAGGAGGCCAGACCGGCCGCGATCGCCGCCGCGAGGAACTCGCCGGAGATGCGCGGATCGCGCGCGAGCACCGCGCGTGGGCGTCGCCCCGCGGCACGCCGCGCCTCGGCGGAACGGCCCTGGCCCAGGACGACCGCGGTCGCCTGGGCCAGGGTGAGAGCAAGATCGGCGGTGAGGGGGCCGTTGGCCAGCCCCCGCACGCCGTCCGTGCCGAACAGCGCCATGGAGCGGATCAGCGCTTCGAGTACTGAGGAGCCTTGCGCGCCTTCTTGAGACCGGCCTTCTTGCGCTCCTTGACGCGAGCGTCACGCGAGAGGAAGCCGGCCTTCTTGAGGGTCGGGCGGTTGTTCTCGGCGTCGATCTCGTTGAGCGCGCGCGCGATGCCGAGGCGCAGCGCGCCGGCCTGGCCCGAGGGGCCACCGCCCTGGATGCGGGCGATCACGTCGTAGGCGCCCGCGAGGTTCAGCACCGTGAACGGGTCGTTGATGAGCTGCTGGTGCAGCTTGTTCGGGAAGTAGTCCTCGAGCGTGCGGCCGTTGACCGTGATCGAGCCGGAGCCCGGCACGAGACGGACGCGGGCGATCGCCTGCTTGCGGCGGCCGACGGCCGCACCCGGCACCGAGAGAACGGGGCGGGGGGCGTCGACGACCACGTCGGCCGGGGTCTCGGTCGAGTAGTTGTTGTCGGTGGAGTCCTGGATGTTCGCCACGAGTGTGTCCTTTGGGTGAGCGGCGCTTACTGGGCGACCTGGTCGAAGGTGTAGGCCTTGGGCTGCTGCGCGGCGTGCGGGTGCTCGGCACCCGCGTAGACCTTCAGCTTGGACAGCTGCTGACGACCGAGGCTGTTCTTGGGGAGCATGCCGCGGATCGCCTTCTCGACGGCGCGGACGGGGTTCTTCTCGAGGAGCTCGGAGTAGGCGACCGCCTTGAGACCGCCCGGGTAGCCCGAGTGGCGGTAGGCGAGCTTCTGCTGGAGCTTCTGACCGGTGAGGGCCACCTTCTCTGCGTTGACGACGATGACGAAGTCGCCGGTGTCGACGTGGTTCGCGAAGGTGGGCTTGTGCTTGCCGCGGAGGATCGCGGCAGCGTGCGAGGCGAGGCGGCCGAGCACGACGTCGGTGGCGTCGATGACCAGCCATTCACGCTGGATCTCGCCTGCCTTGGGGGTGAAAGTGCGCGTCACAGTTGTGCTGCTTTCTGTATCGAACGGAGAGGTTCGTGAATCCCGCTCCGGGGTGCTTGTGCGAGGGATGTTCGCGCAAGACGCCAGTGGAGGGCTCACGTTCGCGGTGACGCCCAGCAAGGCGCACCAAAGGGAGAGTCTACGTCATCGGGATGCCGCGGCCAAATGCCGGTGCGCAGATCGCTGCGCACCGGCATCCGGTCATCAGGCGCTGCGGCGCCTGCGCACCCACAGCAGGAGCCCGCCGACGAGCAGCAGCAGTCCGCCGCCGATCGGCACGAGCACGTTCATCGCGGCACCGGTGTAGGCCAGCGGCGGCTCGAACTCGTTCTCCACGACGATCGACGAGTCGTCACCCGTGAGGGTGATCTGGGCGCTCGCCGACGTGGTCACCGTCGTGCCGACATGGATGCGGGTCGCCGTGGCACCGCCCGTGTCGGTCTCGGTCAGGTCGCACACGGTGCCGATCGGGACATCCGAGATGGTCAGCGTCGCCGCCGCCGTCCCGCCGATCTGCGCGGTGACGTCGCGCAGTGTGACGCCCGCCGGATACACCGTGCTCGTGTAGGTGCACACGACATGCACCGGGAAGGTGCGGGTGATCCCGATCGACCCGAGTCCGCTCAGCTCCTTCGAGATGACGACCGGGGCGACGTCGAAGGCGTTCGTGAACGCCACCGTGCTCTGGTCGGCGGCCGACACGTCGGGCAGCGGCGAGAGGGTCGCCGTCGTGCCCGTCACCGCGGGCTGCGTCACGCCACCCTCGGTGACGGCCACCGTCGTGCGCGCGGCGCCGGCGGCATCCGTCTCCGTCACGCGGCAGTCGGCGCCCTCGGGAAGACCCGTCCAGGTGAACGAGCCGCCTGCGGCGATGCTCTGCGTCAACGGCTCGGTCGCAGCCACCGCGGCCCCGTTGAACGTGCAGGCGAGCGCGACCTGGAACGGCCCGTAGGTGAGCGGATGCCCCGTGGCATCCGTCGCCTGCGAGTCGACCGTCTTGGTGACCGTCACCTGCGCCAGTCGGAAGGTGTTCTGCACCTGGAGCGCGGGCTGCGCCTGATCGCCGACCGAGAGCACGGTCGGGTCGGTCGCGACGGTGAAGGTGTAACCCGTCGCCGCGTCGGCCAGCGGCGCGCCCGTCGCGGACTGGATCTCACTCAGTCCCGCGCCGCCCGCGTCGGTCTCCCGGAGGATGCAGGAGGATCCGCTCGCGATGCCCGTGTAGTCGGCCACGGGGGACGCCGCATCGACGATGCGCGTCGCCCCGCCGGGCAGCACGACCGACTCGCCCCCGCGCGTGCACGCGAGGTCGAACGTGAACTGCGCGGTGCCGTACGTCGCCGCCCCCGCACCGGCGAAGGTCTTCGTGACCTGGACGGAGCCCGTCAGGTACCAGTTCGTCAGCGCGACGGTGGCCAGACCGCTCGTGGGGATCGTGACGACGCCCGTCGTCGTGTCGGTTCCGTCGTTCGGCGTGATGACGACCGCGTCGGCGCCGAGGAGCGCGTTCTCGGTCACATCGCACGTGGAGCCCGCGAGGATGCCGGTCACGGACGCCGTCCACGCGCCTGACGCGCTGAGCGTGCGGGTGGTGTCGACGAGCGTCTGCCCGTTCAGCGCGCACACCACGTGCGCGGTGAAGGACTGAGTCTCACCGAACTGAGCCGCGCCGCCCCCCTCGAACGACTTCGTGAGCGTGAGCCCGGCGACGTCGTAGAGGTTCTCGAACGACACGGCGTTCTGGGTCGCCCCACCGGCGCCGTTCGGGCTCAGCTCGGGGATGTCCGCCGTGCGCGTGGCCTGGTCGGTGGTCGGGGTGACCGTCGGGTTCGTGACGTCGACACTCGTGACCGTGCTTTGCGCCGAGAGCGGGTCGGTCTCGGTCACGGTGCAGTGCGCACGGGCGGGCAGGTTCGTGAACGTGCGCGATCCGCCGTCATCGAGCGTGAAGGTGGTGCTCAGCACGCTCGCGCCGTTGAAGGTGCAGTCCACCGAGAAGCCGAAGCCCGTGGGGATCGGGAAGCCGGTGCTCGCGGTGACGGTCTTCGACACCGTGAGGCTCGCGTAGTCGTAGACGTTCGTCACTGTCTGCAGCTGCAGGGGCGTCGTGCCGGAGACAGCGGTGATCGACGCGGGACTCACCGAGGACGCCGCCCCCGAGTTCGACTCGACGAACGCACAGTCCGCACCCCACGGGAGCCCGCCGACGGTGACCGGAACGTTGGCGGTCAGAGCCGGCACCGTCGGCAGCGACGCCGAGGCGACGCTCACGCCGTTCGATGTGCACTGCAGCGAGCCGGAGAAGGTCGTGGGCACCCACGACTCCCCCGCGGCATCACCCGTGACGGTCTTCTCGATCGTGATGCTTCCCGAGGCGAGCGCCGCGCCGACGACAGGCACCTCGAACGGCAGCAGCGTGACCGAGGAGCCGCCCGCGGTGTAGGTGGCCCCGGTCATCGCCGAGTTCCAGGCGATGGGGTTGGTGCCGCTGTTGACCGCTGCCGGCGGGGCATCCGTCGGGAAGCTGAGGGTGAACGTCTCCCCCGGTCGCAGCGCGTGTCCGCCGCCGGCGAAGTCGACGACCGCGTAGATCGCCGTCACCGTGCTGAGGTCGACCGACGAGTCGAGCGGCTTCCAGTACCCCGGCGGGCAGCTGCCCCCCGGGTTGAGCACGTCGTCGCAGAGCGCGGTGCCGGGCGTCACGCTCGAGTAGTAGTAGGTCGCCGTCGCGCCCGGCGCGACCGCGGCCTGCAGGGTCGGCAGCGCGCTCAGGGTCGGGTGCCATTCGGTCGTCGCGGACGGCAGCGTGATGCCGCTCGCGCCGGAGTTGGGCAGGTACAGGATGCTCGAGACGGTGTCGAGCGAGTAGGTGCCCTGGTTCGTGTACTGCCCGCGCCAGGTGTTCACGGCTCCGGGCTTGGTGATCGGCGCACAGTGCCCGGAGTAGAAGCCGTCGCTGGTCGCGTCGGCGCTCGAGCAGGGCGTGGAGTTCGACGAGGTCACGCCGAGGCTCGCGTCATCGGCACGAACCTCTTGATACATCCCGAGGTTCGCGAGCGGCAGCACGCTGACGGCGGCCGACGTCGAGCAGGTGTCGCTGGGCGGACCGGTCAGGTTGCACTGGTCGAACTGGCGCTGGCCGTCGAGCGAGTAGGTGTTCGTGATGACCTGGCCGGCGAGCAGACCCGGGCGCAGGCGCATCGGGAAGCTGATCGTGTACGTCTCGCCGAGGCCCAGCGCGGTGCCGGACGCGAACGAGAAGCGGATCGCGATCGGCTCCGGCGTCGAACCCGTCGAGTACGTCACGTGCACGGTGACCTGCGACGGATCCACCGGCACCGACGTGTACGGCGCGCCGGGGGCGGTGCCGCCCGTGCGGGCGAAGGTGTAGGACGACGCGTTGGTCGGATCGACGCCCGCGGGGAACACGTAGTCGGGGGCACCCGCCACCGCCGTTCCCACCGGCAGCGTGTCGGTGATGACGGGGTCGATGATTGGATACTGACCGTTGTTTGTGGTCGCCAGTCCCACCGTGAAGGTGGTGGCGGGCTGCATCGTGCCGGACGGGGTCTTCACGAGGCGGGCTTCGGTGGGCAGATGCAGGAAGTGCATGGTCGCCGATGCGGTGTCGACCGCGTCGACTCCGTTGCCGGGCACGCCGCTGGCACGGGCCTCGACACTGTTCGGGAAGCTGCCCGCGGCGGTCGTGCCCGGCGCGGGGCTGTTGCCCGCCAGATCGGTCGGCACGGGACCGCCCGTGACGAGCGCCGTGCGGCGCTGGATCGAGACGGCCGCTTTCAGTGTGGGCGTCGCGGGGTTCTCGAACAGCAGCAGGGCGGCTGCCGGGTCGTTGACGGATGCCGCGGCGACCCGCTGATACGTGAAGCGCACGCCCTGGATCGCGCCGTAGGTCACGAGGCCGCCGCCGGCGAGGGTGGCCGTGCTCGATGCGGTGCCGCCCGGGAGGGCGGTGCGTGCCTGCGCGGCGGACTTCCACGCGGTGCTGGCGGTGCCGACCACGGTCTGCCAGGTGCCGCCGGTGAGCGTCAGGGAGTTGTCGGGGGCGACCGCGTAGGTGCCACCGGTGAGCACCTCGACCATGACCCGGTTGGCCGGGCTCGCGATCGCGAAGGTGGAGGCGAGACCGGCGAACGAGTACGCGTTGAAGAACGCGGGCGACTGGTCGGTCAGCTGCACCTGGTTGCTGCGCGCGGTTCCGCCCGGCGTGCCGGCGATGTTCATCGTGAACGTGTCGGACTCGTTCTCGTACTGCTGGCTGTCCGGGGCGAAGCTCTTCGCGGCCGTCACGGTGCGGGTCTGGGTGTTGGTGATCTGCATCGCCGCGCTGTCGCAGTCGATGACCGTGTTCGGTGCCGGGCTCGGTGTGACCGGCGAGTCCGCGCAGGTTCCCGCGGTCTCGATCGACGGGTCGGCGAGCTGGCCGATGAGCGTGTTCGGCACGCTGCCTGCGGCGACCGCGGTCGCCGGGTCGGAACGGTACGTCTCGCGCAGCTGCAGGTCGATCACGATGCGCAGACGCCCGTTGGTGTTGCCGGAGGTCGTCGGCTGGATGCGCCCGGTGCTGGTGGCGGAGATGCCGACCACGTTCACGAGATCGGCGGCGGTCAACGCGGTGGCCTGCGCGATCGTGTACGGGGACGAGGTCGTGCCGTCGGCGTAGGTGAGGATCAGCTCGGTCGCGGTCGCGCCCTGCGGTGCGGTCACTCCGGCGATGTCCGTCAGCGTGAACGCGTCGAACGCGCTGCCCGCGAAGGCGGCGTCGCCGGGCAGCACTCCGGGTGACGGCTCCGTCGCGGTGATCGAGTTCACCAGCTGCGGGCCGTTGTTGGTGACGTCGAGGGTCGCCCGCGTCGACGGGTAGTCCGCGGCGGGCGTTCCCGACGGCGGCACGCCGATCGGACCGCCCGACCAGGTCTTGGTCGTCGTGATCGTCGCCGTCGCGTTCAGCAGTGCGATGTCCGCACCGTCGGTCGTCGAGAAGCCGTCCGCACAGACGCCGGCGACGAAGTCGGTGAGGCAGGCGTCAGAGGTCACCGTGTTGTGGATCTGGCCGGGCGTCGACGTGTTGTACAGGTCGTTGTAGAGCACCGGCGTCGTGCCGTCGGAGCGCAGCACGTCGCGCAGCTGGAAGGTCAGCGTGATCGGGCGCCGGTTCTGCGTCGCCGTCACCCCGCTGCCCACGGCAGGCTGGGTGAGCGAGCCCGGCGTGAGCACAGACGCCCGGTTCGGGCTCTCCTCGAACAGGAAGCGCACGCCCGTCGTGGTGGAACGCTCACTCGCACTCAGCGTGTACCCGGGGAAGACCGTCGAGCCCGACGTGGGGCCGTCCCACGAGGTCGCGCCGGAGATCGTGACGGGAGTCCACACCCCCGTCTGGCCGTTGAACAGCTCCACGGCGGCGAGCGTGTCGTAGGCGATGGCCGGGTCGGAGGTCTTCGTGATCGGCGCGATCCGGGTGAGATCGAACGTGTTGAAGAACGAGGTGCCCAGCGACGCCGAGGTCGCGGGCCCACCGGCCGCGCCGGTCTCGGTGACGTACTGCTGGGCGATGCCGGTCAGCCCCCCCGTCGACCAGTTGAGGGTTCCCGTCGCGGTGGCCTGCGTACGCTCCGTCAGCGCGATCGGGTTGAGCGACTTGTCGACGAGGTCGGGGCCTGTTCCGCTCCCTCCCCCGAGCGGAACCAGGTTCACGACGGCGCACGGCGAGGTGTTCGCCGTCGTCGCCGAGAGCGCGGGGCTCGTCGCCGAGGCATCCGCCGATCCGCAGTTCGCGCGCTGCACGACGTCGGTCGTGCCCGATCCCGGTCCGGGGATGGTCGCATTGGTCGGCACCGACCCGATCGGGGTCGAGCTGGACCGGGTCACGGCCCGAGTGGTGAAGGTGATGTTCGGCTGGAAGGTCGAACCCGGGGCGAAGCTCTGCCCACTCAGCGCGTCGTAGACGAAGCGGAGCCCGGTGATAGACCCCGACAGTGAGGAGGGGATGTCGATCGTGCGGTACTGCGGCGGAGCGGTCAGGCCGATCGCTCCCGGCAGGTTCGTCCACACGCCCGGCGCAGTCTGGTACTGCACGGTGAGGCTGGCGTTCCCGGGGATGCCGAGCTGCGTGAGCTGGGTGGCGTCATACAGGTCCCACCAGTCGGCCGACAGCGCGTCGGAGTCGGTCACGACGACCTGGGTGGGGTTCACCGTCGTCGCCGGGAATCCGGCGACCGTCGCGGGAATCTGCGCGATGAACTGCTGGCCGGCGGTGAGGTATCCCTGACCCGGCGTGATCGTCTTCGCGACGGTCACGCCGAGACGGTCACCGTAGATTGAGAGCGTGTCCTGCGCGTGGGCCGTCGCCGTGCGAGAGGGGTCGTCGACGGCGACACCGGTCACATCGACGGCGTTGACCACGTCGGTGCGGTCGGGAAGCGGCGTGGGACGCGAGGTGTTCGCGATGAACGGCAGCTTCGCCTCGGCGCCGGGGACGATCCCGCCGGTGGCCGTGGAGGAGAAGGTGACCGTGAAGCCGACGACACGCGTCGCGACATCGGGGGCGGGGATCGTGTCGGCCGTCGTGGTCGAGAGGGGCGCCGAGGTCGTGTTGTCGGAATACGTGTAGACGATGGTCGCCGAGGTGGCGCCGTCGGGCCACTGCACACCCGTCGTGCTCGTGCCGACCTGCCCGAAGCCCGCGAAGGTGAGCTCGTCGGCGAGCGGGTTCGGGCTCGTCGTCGCGGCGCCCGGCTCGGTGATCGACAGGGAGCGGAGCCCGACGGTCCCCGCGTTCGTCGCGCCGAGGCGCACCGTGGTGGGGTCGCCGGCCTTGACCTGGTCGGCGTCGAAGGTCTTCGCCGCCGTCACCTGCAGTCCGTACGGGACGATCTGGTAGTTCTTGCTCACGAGCGGCGAGTTCGCCGTGAGCGTGCCGAGCGTCGCGCTCGCGGTGATGCTGTTGCTCACGGTCGTCGCCGGCAGGCCCGCGACGTTCGCGCGCTGGGCGAGGGCGATCGCGGCGACTCCCGCAGCGCCGCGCTCGATGGCGGCCGCAGTCGCGCCGGTGTAGGTGAAGCGCACGCCGTAGACGTCCGCCGGGTCAGGCGCACCGGTGGCTGGGTAGACCGGCGGACCGGCGCCGGTGTAGACGGTGTGCCACTGGCTGTCCAGCGACGAGTAGACCTCGGCGGTGACGCCGGTCGCGCCCGCGGGCAGGGTCATCGCGCCGAACCCGGTGAAGGCGAGGTAGTGGAACGGGCTCGTCGCGCCGGTCGGCGGGTTGCCGGGCCCGGCCGGATCCTGCACGACGAGGCTGTCGGCGGGGCCGTTGGTGGTGTTCGTGCCGGTGAGCGTCAGGGTGGTCGTGAGCCCCGGGGTGTTGAAGTTCTGGGTCGGGGAGAACGACTTGTCCGCCGTGGCTGCAGGGGTCTGCGGCACGACGGGAGTGACGGTCGCGGTGCTCGACTTGGGGTCGGCGTTCGCCGAGGCGATGTTCGCGGTGTTCGGAATCGTCGTGCCGTCGATGGTCCACGGCGCGTTCGGCGACACCCGCACCTGGATGTCCATCTGGTACGACCCCAGCGGCAGTCCGGTCGACGCCGATGGAGTCTGCACGGCGGCGGTGAAGGCCAGCACCACCTGGGTGCGGTCTCCGACCGCGGAGGTCGTGACGGTTCCGGCGGCGGTGCCCGGGAACGAGCTCACACCGACGTAGTCGATCCACTCGGGCAGCAGGTCGGTGATGGTCGTGGTGTCACATCCGGTGACGCCCGTGATCGAGGTGCCGCAGCTGAAGTCGAGCCGATACGAGAACGACGTGCCCGGCGTGAGCGGCGTGCTCGGGAGGATCGCCGTCTTGACGATGCCCTGCGAGGCGTTGATGGTGGCGGCCTGCGCGGGCGCGGCGATCGCGACGAGGCCCGCGGCGATCACGACGACACTGACGGATGCCGCGGCCACCGCGACCACACGACGACGGAAAACAGAGAACAGGCGCACCGAGACACCCCCCCAATAGGCGCGACGGCTCGCGACACACATCGTCGCTCGTCATCACGTACGGCGCACGCCCGTCTCGGGTGACGAGCGGCGAAGGCCCCCGACATGCGTGAGCCGACCCCCCTGAGCAAAGTTGCGGCGCCCGGAGGGGTACCCCCTCACTATCGCACAGGTTTGCCGGATCGGCACGTGCGCTCAGGTGTGCCGGATCGGCACGTGCGCTCAGGTGTGCCGGATCGGCACGTGGCGGCGCGTCGGGAGGCGTCATGCGGCGACCGGGCGCCATCCGCCATCGCTAGACTCGCGTCGGATCGCGGCGGGAAGGGGCGGCTGCAGTGATCGAGATCCTCGTGGTGTGCACAGGCAACGTGTGCCGTTCGCCGTACGCGCAGCTGGTGCTCACCGAGCGGCTGCGGGGGCTGGACGTCGTGGTCTCCAGTGCAGGCGTTCGCGCGCGCACCGGCGCGACGATGACCCCTGAGGCCGTCGACCTCGCGGTCGCCGCGGGCGTGCCCGAGGAGGCCGCCGCGGCGCACGCGGCGGTGTGGCTCACCGAATCGCACCTGCGCACCCCGGACGTCGTGATCGGGATGTCGCGGGAGCACCGCCGTGCAGTCGTGGAGCTGGCGCCGTCTCGGCTGCGGTCGAGCTTCACCGCTCGGGAGCTCGCTCGGCTGGCCGCCGCCGTGGGCGACGACGGCCTGCGCGCCGCGGCGGCCGCCGCGGGCTCCGTCCCCGCCCGCCGTGTCGAGGCGATGCTGGCGCGGCTCGCGACCGCGCGCGGTGAGGTCGAGCCTCCGGTCGATCTCACCGAGGACGATGTGATCGACCCCATCGGGCGGTCACGCGCGACCTACGAGCGGGCGGCGGCGGAGATGGGCCCGGGGATCGACGCGATCGGCCTGCTCGTCCGTCTCGCCCTCGAGGCCTGAATGCTCACACCGATGCGCCGAGCGAGCGCTCGACCGCACGCCAGCCGTCGGTGAGCACGGCGAAGCCCGCCTCGCAGACGCCGACGGGGTCGTCGCTCTCGCTCGCGAGGATCTGGATCTGCAGCACGAACCTGCTGTAGGCGCGTACCTCCGGCGACGGTTCGTCGACGCCCGCGTCGGCGGCGATCACGGCTGCCAGTGCGTCTTCATGGCGCAGCCACATGCGTGCCGCGTAGTCGCGCAGAGCGGGGGTCGCGTTGAGGAACTCCATGAACCGGCGCGACACCGCATCGCCGTGCTCGACGACGTTCGCCGCGATCTCCGCGAGGTAGAAGTCGTGCAGCGCCGTGTGGACGGAGACGCCGGGGCCTCGGTCCCGCACCGAGGCGATGAGCTTGTCGCGCTGCTCGTCGTCCTCGTCGAAGACGAGCGCCTCCTTCTGCGGGAAGTGTGCGAACACCGTCGTCGGCGAGACATCCGCGGCATCGGCCACTTCGCGGATGCTGACGTTCGCGAACCCGCGCTCGAGGAACAGCATGGTGGCGGTGTCGGAGATCAGCTTGCGCGTCGCGCGCTTCTTTCTTTCGCGCCGGCCCTCCGGCGCAGGGGAACTTTCGCGCCGACCCCCCGGCGCAGGGGAATTTTCGCGCCGACCCTCCGGCGCAGGGGAACTCTCCTGCCGACCGTCCGGCGCGGGGGAACTCTCGCGCCGGCCCGGCTGCTCAGACGTGCTCATGCCGCCAGTCTAGCCAGATCGAGTTCGAAACTGTATTGACAACAAAACTGGTATCAATACAGTTATCGCATGACCTCCTCCTCGACCAGCCCGAGCAGCGACCGCCGCGCCTGGATCATGCTCATCGTCCTGACGATGCTGACCACCGCCGGCATGACCGTCGTGCTCCCCGTGCTCCCCTTCGTCGTCCTGCGCTACGTGTCCAACGAGAGCGACCTCGCCGTGTGGGTCGGCGTGCTCGAAGCCGTCAACGGCCTCTGCGCCTTCCTCATCGCACCCTTCCTCGGTCGCCTGTCCGACCGCTTCGGTCGCCGACCCGTCATCATCGTCGCCGCGCTCGGCGCGGCCGTCAGCATGATGCTGTTCGGCATCGGCGGCGCTCTCTGGGTGCTGCTGTTGGCCCGCGTCATCCAGGGCGCCACCGCCGGAGACCTGCCCGCTCTGTTCGCGTACCTCGCCGACATCACCCCGCCCGAGAAGCGCGCCCAGCGCTTCGGCCTGCTCGGCGCCCTCTCCGGCATCGGCACGATGGTGGGGCCGGCCGTCGGCGGCCTGCTCGCCGCGATCAGCGTCGAGCTGCCCGTCTTCCTCACCGCCGCGGTGTCGTTCGTGATCGCGCTGCTGTGCATCTTCCTGCTGCCCGAGAGCCTGCGCCCCGAGAACCGCATCGCCTCGATCCGCGTCGCCGACCTCCACCCGTTCGCCGTGTTCCGCGAGGCCTTCGGCCGCCGCGAGCTGCGCGGCCTCATGATCGGCTTCGCGCTGCTCGCGCTGCCGTTCGGCATGTTCGTGAACAACTTCAGCGTGATGGCCTACGACTCCATCGGCTGGGGTCCGACCGCGATCGGCTTGCTCATCGCCGCGGTCGGCATCGTCGACATCATCGTGCAGGGCGCCCTGCTCGGCGTGCTGCTCCCCCGCATGGGCGAGCGCGCGGTCATCGTCAGCGGCATCATCGGCCAGGCACTGGGACTCGCGGCCCTCGCGCTGGTCGCCTCGGTGCTCGCCCAGCCGTGGGTGTTCATCGCCGGATCGCTCCTGCTCGCCGCGGGGCAGGGTGCCGCGCAGGCCGCGATGGACGGCGCGATGTCCAACGCGGTCGGCGCCGACGAGCAAGGCTGGCTGGGCGGCGCGACGCAGTCGCTCAACGCCGCCATGAGCACGGTGGCGCCGCTCCTCGCCGGCGCCCTCTACGCCGTCGTGAGCCACGCGGCGCCCTACTGTCTGGGGGCGCTGCTCATGGTCGTCGCCGCGGTCGTCATCGCCCGGGCCCGCTTCACCGATGCGGCTCGCCTCCCGCGTGCGGCGTCGCCGAGCGCCGTGGATGCCGCGGCCTGACCCGCACTCCTGACGCCGGCGCCCACCCGCGGTGACGCGGCGACGGGCGCCGCGACTCAGGCGGCGATGCGCGCCGGGTCGGGCTGGGCGGTCACGAGGATCGGGAGGTGATCGCTGAGCCCCTGCGGGAGTGTGCGGATGTCGGCGATCGTGAACCCCGACGAGGTGGCGAAGTCGTAGTGCCCGCGGAAGAACCGGTAGCGCGTGTAGGTGCGGGAGTCGCTGAGGCTCAGCTCGTAGCCCTGGTCGCGCACGCGCTCGCCCAGCTTCTCCTTGAAGACGGGGTAGTTGTAGTCGCCGACCATGAGCGTCGGCAGTCCCGGGCCGAGGTCGGCGAGCTCGGCGAGCGCCGTGCGGATCTGATGGCGTCGCAGCGAGTTCAGCGCCGTGAGGGGGGCGGCGTGGAACGAGGCGACGAGCAGCTCGCTGTTGTGGTCGATGTCGCGCAGGCGCACCCCCAGCATCCGCTCTTCGGCGGGCTTGAGCACCATGTCGTGCAGCGACTTCTTCAGCGAGATGGCGCGCACCTCCTGCAGCCGGAACGTGCTCTCGCGGAAGTAGACCGCGAGACCCAACCGGTTGCGCTGGGTGGCGTCGGCGAGCACGAGGCCGCCGAGGCGATCGGGGAGGTCGGTGGTGTCCGCCTCCTGCAGGCACAGCACGTCGGGGTCGTGCTCCGCGACGCGGTGGATGAGCTCGCCGGCGGCCCGGTGCTTGCGCAGGTTGTAGGAGATGACCTTCATCGTGCTTCCACGATAGGCCGGTGCCGGCGCGGCGCCGGGCGCACGGTGGATCTCACAGGGTTCGCTCATGCGTCGCCGAAGGACGCGCTCAGTCGAGCTCGCGGCGGGCACGCGTCTGGTCGGCGCGCGCGGCGAGCAGGTCCTCGGCGGGGTAGCCGACCTCGGCGAGGGTGAGCCCGTGGGCAGCCAGCACGGGGAACGCGCTCGTGCGCACCGCCTCATCTCGCAGCCGCACGAGGTCGTCCGGCGCGAGGCGCCCCTGCCCGACCGCGACGCAGGCGCCGACGAGGGCGCGCACCATGCTGTGACAGAAGGCGTCCGCGCGCACGTGCGCGACGAGCGTGCCGGTCTCGTCGCGCCGCCACGAGTAGTCGAGCAGCGTGCGGATCGTCGTGGCCTCCTCGCGCGGCTTGCAGTAGGCGGCGAAGTCGTGGAGCCCGATGAGGGCGCGGGCCGCGGCATCCATCGCCTGCTCGTCGAGGCGTGCCCGCACGAAGGTGGTGCGCGTGCGCTCGAGCGGGTCGTAGCCGGTGACCTCGTCGGCCACGCGGTACGTGTAGCGGCGCCACACGGCCGAGAAGCGGGCGTCGAAGCCGTCGGGGGCGATCGAGGTGCGGTGCACGACGACATCGGGGGAACGTCCGAGCACGCCGGTGATCTTGCGGGCGAGCTGGTCGACATCGCCCCGCCCGGCGTCGAGCCGGCGGTGCTGGATCTCGTCGAGGTCGAGGTGCGCGACCTGTCCGCTCGCGTGCACGCCCGCGTCGGTGCGTCCCGCGACCACGAGGCGCGGCTCGCCGCCGAGCACGCGCGCGACCGCACCCTCGAGCACGCCCTGCACCGTGCGCAGACCCGGCTGGCGCGCCCAGCCCGAGAAGTCAGCGCCGTCGTAGGCGAGATCGAGACGGATGCGCACGCCGAAATCCTAACGAGCGGCTGCAGACACGCCCCGGCGCCCGCTCGGGCCGACACGCCGACGCTCGAACCCCGTCGCACCGCCGACGTAGACTCGGTGGCCGACCCCGGAACCCCACTCCTGATGTCTGTCACACCTCCCCCCGCCCCCGCAGGCCGTTTCGACGGTCTCGACGGCATGCGCGCCCTCGCGGTCGCGCTGGTCGTCGCCTATCACGTGTTCCCGGGCGGGCCGTTCGTCGGCGGCTTCCTGGGCGTCGACGTCTTCTTCGTCATCAGCGGCTTCCTCATCACGTCGCTCCTGACGAGAGAGAAGGATGCCACGGGCCGCATCTCGCTCGCAGGGTTCTGGCGCCGTCGCGCCCGCCGCCTGCTGCCCGCGCTCGTGCTGGTCGTCGTGGTGTGCGCAAGCATCGCACTGGCGGTGGGGGGCGACATCCTCACCGACCTCGGTCGCCAGGTGCTCGGGGCGGCGACGTTCAGCTACAACTGGCTCGCCGTCGCCGCGGGAGGCGACTACTTCGCGCAGACGGCCCCCGAGCTGTTCCGCAACCTGTGGTCGCTCGCCGTCGAGGAGCAGTTCTACGTGCTCTGGCCGCTCGTGCTGCTGCTCGGCGTGCTCATTGGGCGACGCGCGGGCCGGTTCGCGATCG
Organism: Microbacterium sp. 4NA327F11; assembly: GCF_005503465.1. Classification (NCBI taxonomy): domain Bacteria; kingdom Bacillati; phylum Actinomycetota; class Actinomycetes; order Micrococcales; family Microbacteriaceae; genus Microbacterium; species Microbacterium sp. 4NA327F11. The sequence continues at coordinate 70,241 of NZ_SCOB01000013.1, forward strand.
GGCGTCGCCGTGCGGGCATCGCCGTCGTCATGGCCGCGGCCGTGGCATCCGCGGTCTGGATGGCGGTGCTCGTCGCCTCGACCCCCGGGGATGCGGCCGGCGGAGCCGGCGACGCCGTCACCGGCGGGGCCAGCGGCGGGGCCATCACCCGCGCGTACTTCGGCACCGACAGCCACGCATTCGGGTTGCTGCTCGGCGCCGCGCTGGCACTCGCGCTCCCCGCCGTGCGCGCCTCGGCACGGCCGTGGGTGCGGAGGCGGGCGACGCGCGGCATCCTTCTCGTTGCGGGATCGGTCGCCGCCGCGGCACTCGTCGCGCTGGCGCTGCTGCCGGAGACCGCCACGGCATGGACCTTCCCTGGGGTTCTCATCGCCGCGAGCGCGCTGACGGGTGTCGTGATCCTCGCGTGCACGTGGCCGGGCGCCGTGCTCGGACGCGCCCTCGACATCCCGTCGCTGCGCTGGATCGGCGTGCGATCGTACGCGATCTATCTCTGGCACTGGCCGATCATGGTGCTGCTGACGGCGTCGCTCGCCCGTTCGGGCACGGGCGGCGCCGACGCGAGCATGCCGTGGCAGCTCAGTGTCGCCGCGCTCGTGTTCACCCTCGTCGCCGCCGACCTCTCCCTGCGCCTGGTCGAGACGCCGGTGCGTCGCGACGGATTCCGCGCGAGCATCCGCAGATGGGGCCGCGCGCTGAGGGGCACCGCGTGGCGGCGGGCGGGGGCGGCACTCGGCGTCGTGGTCACGGTCGCACTCGTGGCGGCGACATCCACCGCGGTCGCCGTCGCACCGACGCGCTCCAGCGCCGCCGACGCGATCGCCGCCGGCGAAGCCGCCGTCGACGCGGGCACCCCGACGCCCGGCGCGAGCGCACCCGCGGGTGCCGATCCCGCCGCGGCGACGGTCTCCCCGGTCGCCCCGAGCGTGGCCGCGACGAGCCCGCCGATCCCGGGCAGTCAGATCACCGCGATCGGCGACAGCGTGATGCTCGCCTCTGCGCCGAGCCTCATGGCGACGTTCCCCGGCATCTCCGTCGACGCGAAGGTCTCCCGTTCGATGTACGCCGCGCCGGGCATCCTCTCGCAGCTCGCCGCCGACGGGGAGCTGCGTCCCTACATCGTCATCGGACTCGGCACGAACGGCGCGATCAGCCAGAACACCCTCGACGAGATCGTGCGGATCGCCGGACCCGACCGTGCCGTCGTGCTCGTCAACGCGTTCGCGCCGCGATCATGGATCCCCGGCGTCAACGACGAGCTGCGCGCGTTCGCGCGCCAGCATCCGGGCGTCTCGCTCGCCGACTGGTACGACGCGATCTCGCCGCACGTCGACCTTCTCGCGGGCGATCAGATCCACCCCGGCGGAGCCGGCGGGCGCATCTTCGCCGGGGCGGTCGAGGACGGCCTGTCCCGCGCCGACGCCGAACGCCAGCAGCTGAAGCGGCTCGGGGCGCTCCGCGAGCTCGCCGGGGTGCTGTGCGCCGGCGCGTGCGACCTCGACAACGGCTGAGCGCGTCGCGGCGCCGCATAGACTGGCCCCGCGACGGCAGCACCGTCGCGGAGAGGGGACACCGTGCAGGCGACGGCTCGACGTGCGACCGGGGCGATGATCGCCCTGACTCTGGCCGCGGGGCTCACGGGCTGCGGCATCGCACCGTGGGCCGGCCAGCAGAACAGCACGCCCTCCCCCACGATGACGACGCCGTCGGCCGTGCCGACGCCGGTGTCCAACGACCTCTCGAGCGGCTCGACGCAGCGCACGGTGAAGAGCGGTTCGGTGACGGCCACCGTCAACTACTGGTCGACACTGTCGATGGATCGCTGGAAGGCCGGCGCGCTCAAGCCGATCTCGCTGTCGCTGACCACGACCGTCGACCCGAACGACGGCCAGAAGGTCTATCTGCAGTCGGCGACCATGACCGCGATCCCGCAGGGCTCGAACGGCGAGACGTTCCCCGCGCTGAGCCCGCAGTCCGACACGTCGACGGTTCCGCCGGGCTACCTCGCGCTCTCGCCGTACAGCTACTCTCAGACCTTCACGATCGGCGAGGTCCCGCAGGGAGCGACCTCGGTGCAGATCCAGTTCACGTACGACTTCCTCGTGCAGACGACGCCGACCTCGAGCGAGTACGCGAAGCAGACGGGCAGCGATCTGCTCTCGGTCGCCATCGCGCAGGGCTGAGTCAGGCCACCGGTTCCGTCACGCGGACCCATCGGTCGCCGCCGTCGGCCGATGCCCGTGCGGCACCCGCGCGGGCGTCGCGCAGCAACGCTTCCATGTCGTAGCCCGAGACGTCCACGCTCGACCATCCGACACTGACCGACAGCTGCACGGCGAGTGGTCGCGACGTGTCGAGACGCGACACCTGTGCGCGCAGGTCGTCGAGCGCCGACTCGATCGCGATCGGCGGGCGCATCAGCAGCACGTACAGGTGCCCGGGCGAGGAGACCGCGATGTCGGCCTCGCTCGGGATGCTCGCGCGCACATCGCGTTCGACCGTGTCGACGATGCGCCAGAACAGGCTGCCGCCGGCGGCGATCCGCAGGTCGTCGACGTCGTCGAGGCGGATGGAGAGCACCGACCAGGCCCGCTCGCCCCGGTCGGCCGCCCGCGCGAGCTTGTCGCCGCCGCCGGCGATGAACGCGGCGAGCCCCGTCGGGACACCGGATGCCGCGGCCCCGCGCCCGACCGCGAGCCACAGCAGCGTCACCAGGGCGCAGACGATGTAGATCATCGCGCCGACGCTGTCGAGCACCCGCAGGATGCCGAGGTCTTCGGGGCCACGCGGGCGGGCGATGATGCTGTGCACGAGGTTGCCTGCGGCCACGACGGTCACGGCGCCGGAGATGAGGGCGAGCGGGAGCAGCATCCCATCGGCACGTTCGGGAATGCGGCGAAGCTCGATGATGCTCAGCAGCGCGAACACCCCTGAGACGGCGTAGGCGGCGGCGAACGCGAGGCCGAACCACTCGTCGGGCACGACCGCGAGCACGGATGCCGCGAGCGCCACGTAGAGCACGGGCACGGCCCAGCCCGAGCGCACGCCGCGCCACGAGCGCAGCCCCGACCAGATGAAGATGCCCGCACCGAGGGAGATGCCGAGCGAGAGCCGCCGCAGCGACTCCTCACCGGCACTCTCGGCGTACATCCCGAGGTAGACGCCCGCCGCTCCCGCGACGAAGACCAGCATCCATTGCAGCGTCGCGGGATGGGGACGACGCACGTAGCCGAGGCCCGTCATCAGCACGAGAGCGAGGGTCGCGAGGGTGGCCTGGCCGACGGCGAGTCCGTAGGCGACCGGGTCGTTCATATGAGCACCCAGGCGTCGGAGAGCGGGATGCGCATGCGCACCAGCGTGCCCTTCCCCACCGTGCTCTCAAGACCGATCTCGCCGCGATGGGCGACCAGGATCTCCCGCACGATCCCCATGCCGAGCCCCGTGCCCCCGACCCCGCTGTCCTGCGCGGAGCGGGCACGGAAATACGGCTCGAACACGTGCCCGAGGTCGTCGGCGTCGATGCCCATGCCCGTATCCGAGACCTCGATGAGCGCGGAGTGCTCGACGGTGCGCGCCACGAGCCGCACCGATCCGTCGGCGCCGGTGTACTTGATCGCATTGCTGAGCACGTTGTCGATGACCTGGCGCAGCCGGAACGCGTCGCCGTCGACGAGGAGCCCGCTCTCGATGTCGGCGGTCAGTCGCACCCCGCGGGCCTCCGCCGTGGGAGCGAACGACTCCAGCGAGAGCCGCAGCAGCTCGGTGAGATCGACCGCCGTCCACGCCGGTTCGGCCGAGAATCCGCCGCGGGCGTGGGTCAGCAGCTCGGCGATGAGCGCGTCCATCCGGGTGGCCGCGCCCGAGATGACGCGCAGATGCTCGGCGAGCTGGGGCGCGTCATCGACGTCGTCGAGGGCGAGCTCGGTGTGTCCGGCGATCACGGTGAGCGGGTTGCGCAGCTCGTGCGAGACGACGGTGGCGAGCTTCTCCCGCGTGCGCTCGGACTCGATGAGCGCGGTGACGTCGTGCACGAGGTAGAGGATCGTCGTGTCCTCGTCGAGACCCGCCGGGAGCACCCGGGTCGAGACGCTGAGCGCGCGCCACTCGCCCTCGCCGTCGAACAGCCAGACGCGCTCGTCGTCGAGGGTCTCGCCCCGGCGCGCGCGGGTGAGGGGGCGCCGGCTCTGCGGGATGGCCGTGCCGCCCTGCTCGTCGTATTCGACCGCCGCACCCGGCTGATCGATGTCCTCGGGGTCGAGTCCGTACAGACGCACGAGGGTCTCGTTGAGGGCGAGCACCTGGCCGCGCGCCGACAGACGCGCCACCCCGATGTCGAGGGCGTTGAACATCTGCGAGACGCGGCGCCGCTGCGCCGAGACCCCGTGCAGCGAGTCCTGCAGCTTCGCCGTCTGGCGGCGCAGCAGCTGCTTGAACGCGCGGGTCTGTCGGGCGCTGATCGAGGTCGCGAGCGCGAGGAAGGCGAGCGAGAGGAAGGCGACGATGTAGGCGACCATCGTGCGGCTGTCGGCGTCGGTGAGCATCGCCGACAGCAGCATCGTCGCGCCGATCCCGCCGACACCGAGCATGATCGCCCAGATCGAGAAGAAGGACCCCAGCCACACCACGGGGAACGCCCACAGGAAGTCGAGCGCGAAACCCGCATCCCACTGCATGACCCCGATCGCGAGGATGTCGAGGAACGGAACCAGCACGACGATCGGCCGGCCCACCCGATGCCAGGGGAACACCAGGGTGACGACCGTGAGGCCGATGACCCCGCCCGCGCCGATCGCGAACGTGCCCGTCGAGAACTGGGCGGGCTGCAGGGCCAGCATGACCAGCACCACGACGAGGACCACGGCGCACAGCAGCAGCTGCGACTGCCAGATCGAGCGCGTCCGCGCGCCAGTCACGACCCGAGGCGCGCCGACAGGCACCCTCAGGCGGCGATCGGGTTCACCGTCCCCAGCGGACATGTGGTCGAGTGTAGCCATGGCCATTGCGTATACTCGTGACGCCCGGGGTGGTACCGAACGATTCGTCCCGAGCGTGGTTGCGATCTTTTCGCCCGGAGAGAGCGATCCCCATCCCCACGGTCCGAGAGCTAGGGAGTGTCATGGGTCGTTCGTTGCGTCGCTCCACTCGGCTGGCCGTCGCCGTCGCCCTCTCCGCCATCGTGGTCGCCTCTGCGACGGGGTGCGCGCAGATCGTCGATGCGATCAACGCGCTGTCCGGTCGCAGCACCACGACCGTCGTGCCGACCGCCGGACCCTCCTCGAGCCCGTCGGCGTCGCTGCTCTACAACTCGGTGTTCACGAGCGACGGCTCGGTGCAGCTCGATACCGATCTATCCGACAGCCTGGTGCTCGAGCTCAACGTCTGGGCTCAGGACCCGAAGAAGACGCAGGAGTGGACGCCGAGCAACGACAAGCACTTCGGGTTCGCGGTGAACGTCTACGACAAGCGCGTCGACGACAAGGCCGTGCTCGCGCAGAAGCGCAGCGTCTACCTGTCGTCGATCACGATCTCCTCGCAGACCGCGCAGACCTCCGGACAGGTTCAGTCTCCGTTCCAGTTCAGCACCGACCCGCGCACGATGGTGCCGAGCGACACGCTCCGCTCCGACAAGGGCCTGCTGCTGAACACCTACCAGGGCGGGTTCCTCGTTCCCGACACGGTGATCCACCAGCTCCCCGGCGACACGTACGGGCTCACCCTGTCGTTCACGATGAACGTGTGGGTCGAGGGGCAGGCGAACACCGACACCTCGTTCGGCCAGCAGTCGGTGTATGAGGCCGTTCCGATCGCGATCTTCCAGCAATAGCCCGCCCTAGACGGCGGCAGAGGAACGCGAGCGCGGATGCCCCACCGCGGCGTCTTGCGGAAATCTTGCGGAAAGTCTCTGATTTCCGTGCCCACGGGCCCTCCCGACCTTGCGGATCGCGGGGCATGATGGGTTTTACACGGCGTGAGTCGTGCATTCCCCCATCGCGAGAAAGAGGTCCCGTTGGCTGAGTACCGGCCCACGCCCGCGCCACAGTCGACCGCTGTGACCGGTTACGACCCGACCTACCCCTACCCGGGTGGCGCCGGCTACGCGCCCGCCCCCGGGTACGCTCCGGCCCCCGGCTACGGAGCACCCGCCTACGGCGCGCCCAGCTACGCACCGGCACCGGGCTACCCGGCCGACGCCTCGTACGGAGCCGACCAGTTCTCCGAGGACTTCACCGCCGTGCTCGAGGACGGCCAGACGCGTCGCTCCACGATCGGCTGCGTCATCCCGGCGTACAACGAGGAGGAGTCGATCGCCGACGTCATCGAGGGTCTCCTCTCGCAGACGCGCGTGCCCGATGTCATCCACGTCGTGATCAACAACACGACCGACCAGACGGCGAAGATCGCCGCGGAGTACGCGGGACCCCACGAGATCACGACCGACCTGGGCGAGCAGTTCACCGAGGTGTTCGTGCACGACATCGGCAAGAACCCCGACAAGAAGGTGGGCGCCCTCAACTACGGCTACTCGCTCGTCGAGGGCTGCGACTTCCTCCTGGGCGTCGACGGCGACACGATCGCCCACCCGAAGGCGGTCGAGTACCTCGAGACCGAGGCGATGGGCGACTCCCGCATCGGCGGCATCTCGGCGATCTACACGATCGACGACCGGCCGATCAAGGGCCTGCTGGCGAAGTTCCTCATCGCCGGTCAGCGCACTCAGTTCGCCGCCTTCAATCTGCAGAACCTGCTGCGCGGACGCAACATGGCGGTGCTGGGCGGTCAGTTCTCGATCTTCTCGACGAACGCCCTCCGCGACGCGATGAAGGCCAACCACCAGTCGACGCCGTGGGTGAAGGACAGCGAGGTCGAGGACTCGCTCCTCTCGCTGCAGATCAAGAGCGCCGGCTACCTGACCAAGATCAGCCCGTACGCGCGCGCGTACGTGGGCGGCATGACGACGCTGCGCGGCTACGACGCGCAGCAGGTGAAGTGGACGTACGGCGCCATCGAGCTGATGTGGCCCGGCCAGCGCGGCGACACGAAGGGACAGCCCTTCCACCCCAACCTGCGCCTGCGCTGGTTCGAGAACTTCGGCATGCTGACGAACCTGTTCGTGCGCGTCGCGTTCATCACGCTGCTCGCCGCGTCGCTGTCGATCAACGCGTTCGTGTTCTCGGCGTTCTGGCTCATCCCGCCCGTGGTCGCCATGCTGCTGAACCTGCGCATCGCGCGCACGATGAAGTACTGCGACAACCGCGACGTGCTCTTCGCGGTGCTGTTCTTGCCGGCGGAGATGTTCATGTGGGTACGCATCGGCCACTTCCTCCGTTCCTGGAGCCGCTTCCTCTCGAAGAAGAAGGTCGACAACTGGGCGATGCAGGCCAAAGCGGAACGCGGCGGCGGCTCGCTCGGCTACTGGGTGCCGGCGATCCTCCTGATCGCGGTGCTGATCGCCTCGGCCGCGATCTGGAGCATCCTGGGCCCGGTCGCGCAGTCGTCGATCCTGTGGGTGGGATGGCCCATCGTCGGTGTGGTGACCGTGCTGCAGACGCTCCTCATGTTCAGCAAGCTCGTGCGCCGTCACCACGGGTACAAGGTCTGACATCCCGCGAAACGCGCGGGGGCGGCATCCATTCGGATGCCGCCCCCGCGCGTTTCTCTGCACGTCAGGGCGCGAGCAGCTCGGTCGTGAGGCGGTAGCCGACGCCGCGGACGGTCTCGATGTAGCGGGGGTTCGACGGGTTGTCGCCGAGCTTGCGGCGCAGGTTCGTCATGTGCGCCTCGACTGCGCGCTTGTCGGCCTCGCCGACGTAGTAGGAGGTCACGTACGACTCGCCGCGCAGCACGAGGGTGAGGTCGGCCTTGCTGCGCACGCGACGTTTCGACTCGAGGAGGGTCGCGAGCAGGTCGAATTCGGTGCGGGTGAGCTCGACCTGCTGCCCGCCGATGAGCACGATGCGCGTCTCGGGGTTCAGCTGGAGGTCGCGGTGGGTGATCCAGTAGCCGCCACCCGGCGCGGGCATCCCCGGACGGGCGAGCTCCTGCGACGGGTAGACGGGGACGATCGCCTGCGTGGGCGGTGCCGCCGGCACGACGACGGGATATGCCGGGGGCTCCGCCGGGTAGGGCTGTGGTTCGGCGTAGGGCGGCGCTTCGACCGGTTGGGGCTCGACGTAGACCGGCGCGGCCGGCTGGGGCTCGACGTAGGCCGGAGCCACCGGCTGGGGCTCGACGTAGGCCGGGGCGGCGGGCTGCGCCGGGGCGGCGGGCGTCGCCCACGAGGCCGGGGGCAGGTCGCCCTCGGGTGCGCCGGGCGGGGTCGGGAAGGCGGACGCCGCGGGCCGGGCGCCGGGGAACGACGGGCCGACGCTCTCCTGCCGGATCGCCGGGGGCGTCGCACCGTCGGGGCGCGGTCGGCGCAGGAGCGCCTCGATGCGCGCACGGAACTCGCGCGGACGGAACGGCTTGACGATGTATTCGTCGGCGCCCGCGCCGAGGCCCAGCACCACGTCGGCCTCGTCGGCGAGGCCGGTGAGCATGATGATGTAGGAGTTGCTCTTCTCGCGGATGCGACGGGCCGCCTCGAACCCGTCGATGCCCGGCATGTTCACGTCGAGCGTCGTGATGAGGGGCTGGTAGGCCAGCACTGCACGCACACCGTCGATGCCGTTTCCGACGGAGACCGTCGAGAATCCCGCGGCCTCGAGCACCTCGACGAGGAGGTGGCGGACGTCGGGGTCGTCCTCGACGATGACGGCGGTCTTCTGCCCGCCTTCAGGTGTGCTCATTCAGGTGGCCTTCGCGTGGAGGAACCGGAGGGACACGCGTCGGTCACCCCGCGGGCCCCCGAGCGCTTCGTCATTGTTCCACAGTTCTGTTACAGCCCTGAGAAGCCGGAGCGTGGGTCCGGCGACACGGCGTGCGTCATTTCACCAGCCCCTGCGTGAGCGCGACCGCTCCCGCAGGCCACCAGACACCCGCGTCGGGTCCGCCGTTGCACGTGCCGTCGCTCTCGCCGGGGGGCTTGATCCAGAGGTTGGTGTCGACGACGTCGTCACCGTAGGTTCCGCCCTTGTCGCCAACGAGGCGACCCGCCGGGTTGCACCACTGGTTGTCGCTCGTGGGCCCGGCGCCGTTGCGCGAGGTGTCGACGATCGCGTGACCCGTCCCGAGGGCGGCGGCGACGGCATGGGCGTAGCTGAACTCGTTCTGGGTGGTGTTGAAGTTCGACACGTTCGTCGCGAACCCGCGCACCTTGTCGAGCACGCCGACGCTCTTGATCAGGTCGGCCATCTGCGCCGCCGGAAGCCACGACGAATGTCCGCCGTCGAGGTAGATCCAGGTGTTGGTGCCCGCGATCACGTCGACCGCCCCGCGCAGTTGGGTGTCGCGGTCGCTGAGGTTGCCGCATTGCGGCGCGAGCGCGAGGCTGTCGGGTTCGAGGATGACGATCTTGCGCAGGTCGGATGCCGCGGCGAGCGCCTGACCGATCTGGGTCGTCCAGGTGACATAGTCGGCTTCGTCGAGACCGCCGGCGGAGTGGTTTCCGCAGTCACGGCCCGGGAGCCCGTAGACGACGACGGCGAGGGACGCCTTCTGCGCGCGCGCCTCGGTGGCGAGGTGGGCGACACGGTCGTAGACCTCGCCGATCGGATCCTGTTCGGGGGTGAGCCAGTAGGCGGTGGGCTGGGCGGCGAGGTAGGCGGCTGCCGCCTGTTCGGCCGAGCCGGGCGTCTCGGCGGCGGCGGCCTTGGCCGCCTTGGACTCGTCGGGAGCGACGATCGTGGTGCCCACGCGGGGCGGCTGTGCAGACACGGTGTTCACCAGGGTGGTGACGGCGATGCCGGCGATCGCGAGGCCCGAGAGCACGACGACCACGACGAGCGCGATGGCGGCGATGATCAGGCCGCGGATCCACTTCTGACGTCGCGTGCGGGGAGCACGGGGCGCGCGTGTCCGGCGCGGGGCACGGCGACCGCGCGGAGCGGCGGCGGGGGCATGCGACGCAGAGGCGTTCACCGAAGCGGCGTTCGGGGCAGGTGCGTCCGGCGCAGCGGCGTCGGACACGAGGGCGTGCTCCGGCGCCGATTCCGCGGCGTCGCTGGAACGGCTCGATGCGCTGTCGTCGACGGCCGGGCCGGTGACCGGCACGGCAGCGGTGTCGACGCGCAGCACATAGGCGTCGCGGTTCGCGACGATGCGCCGAGCGTCCTCGTTGGTCGCGGCGTCGGCGGAGGCGGAGGGGGCATCCGCGGGGGCGCTCTCCGCGGCCGGCGCCGACCCCGCGGCTTCCTGCAGACGTCGTGCCGGGTGGGACGCGGGATGACGCGGGGGCTTCGGCGCGCAAACGATCGGTGTCGGGTGCGCGGCGTCGGGCGCGTCGACCGGATCTGACGCGTCGGAGCCGTCGTGCGGCGGAGTGCTCACCTGGCGACTCTATCGAGTGATCCCCGGCGGGCGCCCGGGACGCTGCGATCACCCGACACGCGGGGGCCGCTCGCACCGGGGTTTACCCGGTCATCGACCTCGCCCACCGCCGGTGCCGGGGATACGCTGAGGGCACGAGCGAAGGGGCGGCCATGACTGGTGCGATCGTGGTGGGATTCGTCGATGCGACGGTGTCGGGACATGCCGGCGACTGGGCGGTGGCCCGAGCGGCGGCGACGGGCGGAGCGGTCGAGCTGCTCGCGATCGTCGGCGGCGCCGTCGGCGCGGTCGGCGAGCAGCAGGTGCTGGACGCCGCACTCGCGCACGCGACCGACGCGGTCGCCGCGGAGGCGGCCCGGCTCGGCGCAGGCGGGGTCGCCGTGTCGACGCGCGTCGACCACGGGAATCCGGTCGCCGCGCTGGTGGAGGCATCCGCTCATGCCGCGCTCGTCGTGATCGGCGGCGAGTCGCGGGGATCCGGTCGGCGCGGACTGCACGGGGCGCGCATCGCCGCCGCCGCGCACTCCCCCGTCGTGGTCGTTCCCGCCGCCGACGCCGCCGGATCGGGTGTCGTCGTCGGTGTCGACGGCTCGGATGTCTCGGATGCCGCGATCACGTTCGCCGCCGCCGAGGCCGCGCGGCTCGGCGAACCGCTGCGCGTCGTGTCGGCGTGGACGCCGGTCGCCGTGCCCGGCGATTTCGGGGTGTACCCCGACCTCTACCTCACCGATCTCGCGGCGATCGCGACCGCGAACGTCGACGCGGTGGTGCAGCGGGTCGCGTCGGCCCACCCCGACCTCGCCGTGACCGGCGACGCCCTCGAGGGCGACCCGGCGACCGCGCTCGAAGAGGCCGGCGCCGGTGCGGCGCTGCTCGTCGTGGGCTCTCACGGGCGGGGCGCGTTCGCCCGTTTCGTGCTCGGTTCGGTGAGCGAGCACGTGGTCGGCGCCCTGCCGACGGTCACCGCCGTCGTGCGCTGAGCGTCGTCATCCGTCATCGGACACATTCTGGACACACCGCGTCAGTAATATCCGCGGTATGGGGATCCCTGACGAAGGTCGGAAGCGGCCGCCGGTGCGGCCGGCGACCGTGCTGATGTATGTCGGTGTTGCGCTGCTGGCCGTGGGCGTCGCGGTGCTCGTGTGGGCGGCGTTCGCCTACTACGGCAGCTACGTGCGGTGACGCGCGCACCCGCCGGGCCCGCCGGCCGCGCGGAGCCTCAGTGCCCGCGTGCCGCGAGGTGCGCGCGCACCCGGTCGAGCACGTCGTCGGCCACCGGGTAGGTGTGCTCGGCGCTCGGGAACTCCCCCGCGCGCACCTCGGTCGCGTACGTGGCGATGCCCTCGGCCATGGCGTCACCGAGCGCCGCATACTGCTTGACGAACCGTGCGGTGCGCCCGGCGGTGATGCCGAGAAGGTCATGGTGCACGAGCACCTGGCCGTCGGCGGCACCCGCGCCGATGCCGATGAGGGGGATGCCGAGGGCTCCGCGGATCTCGGCGACGACCGCCGCGGGCACAGCCTCGACGACGAGAGCGATCGCCCCGGCCGCCTCGACGTCGAGCGCCTCCTGAGCGACGCGGAGGGCGGTGTCGACCGTGCGGCCCTGGGCGCGCAGTCCTCCGAGCGCGGTCGCGGTCTGCGGCGTGAGACCGATGTGCCCGACGACCGGGATACCGGCCGCGACGATGGCGCGGATGCGCGACAGCCGCGCCGGCTGCCCGCCCTCGAGCTTGACGGCGTCGGCGCCCGCCTCCTTCACGAGCCGGAGCGAGGAGGCCACGGCCTGCTCGTCGCTGAGCTCGGTCGCCCCGAACGGCAGGTCGACGACGACGAAGGCCGTGCGCACGGCACGGCGCACGGCACGCGCGAGCATGAGCATCTCGTCGAGCGACACGGGCGCGGTGCCGTCGTAGCCGAGGACGACCTGGGCGGCCGAGTCGCCGACGAGGATCATGTCCACCCCGGCGCGCTCCGCGGCACGCGCGGACGGATGATCGTAGGCGGTCACCATGACGATCTGCTCGCCGGCGGCGTGCATCTCGGCGATGCGGGCGAGGGTGACGGGCGGGCGTTCGGTCATCGAGGGCTCCCGGTGGGTGCGGCGACCGGACGGTCGTCGAGGATGTCGCTGCTCACCGTCACGGGCGCGAGCACGACGTTGTCGAGCAGTCGCACGGCCCCCACGCGGGCTGCGACGACGAGCACCGCGTCGCGGTCGAGACGGTCGAGCTCGGCGAAGCCATCGCTGTCGACGACGGCGAGATAGTCGGGGGTGAGACCGGCGGCGTCGAGCTCGTGCGCCGCGATCGCGCGGAGAGCCGCGGCATCCTGCTCACCGTCGGCGACGGCTCGAGCGGCGGCGGCCAGCGCGCGGGGCAGGGCGAGGGCACGGACCCGGTCGGCGGGAGTCAGCCGCACGTTGCGGCTCGATCGCGCGAGGCCGTCGTCGTCGCGCGACGTGGGCACGACGACGATCTCGGTGGGGATGCCGAGGTCGCGCACGAGCCGTCGGACGACGGCGACCTGCTGGGCGTCCTTCTGCCCGAAGTACGCGGTGTCGGCGAGCACGGCGAGCAGCAGCTTGCTCACGATCGTGGCGACGCCGTCGAAGTGGGCGCGGCCGCGCACGGCGCCCTCGAAGGTCTCGGTGAGGGGTCCGGCGATCGACACCGTGGTCGCGAAGCCGGTCGGGTACATCTCGGCGGCGGTCGGCGCGAAGACCACGTCGACGCCCGCGGCGCCCGCCTTCGCGAGGTCGTCGTCGAGAGCGCGGGGGTAGGCGTCGAGGTCGGCCTGCTCGGTGAACTGGGTCGGGTTCACGAAGATCGTGAGCACGACCGTGGCCGCACGCGCGCGGGCTGCCGTGACGAGCGACAGGTGACCTTCGTGCAGGGCGCCCATGGTCGGCACGACGGCGATCGGGGCGTCGCGGCGCGGGGCGAGGGCCGACCGCAGCTCGGCGAGCGTCGTCGCGACGATCATGCCGGGGCCGCCGAGGTGCGCGAGCGCTCGGCGAGCGCGCGCGTGGCATCGACGAGCGCATCGAACAGCGCGAGCTGCTCGGGGGCGCGCTCGGCGATCGCGGCACGCTGGCGGGCGACGGTGTCGTCATCGCCCCGGGCGACGGGACCGGTGAGGGCGGCCGGCGCCCCCAGCGCCGACCAGTTGTCGACGGCGGCGCGCACGAGGGGTACGAGGGCGGCGCGGTCGATGCCCGCGGTCGACGCAAGCTGCTCGGCGAACGCCTCGACCGTCACGAGGAAGTTCGCCGCGATCGACGCGGCCGCGTGGTACGCCGCCCGGTCGTCGGGGGCGACGGCGACCGGCGACATCCCGAGCTTCGCGGCGAGCCGATCGGCGACGGCGAGGGCGCGCGGAGTGCTTCCGGCGAGCGCCGCGGTGACGCCGGTGAAGCGGGCACCGGCGGAGGTGACGGTCATGAGGGGGTGGATGCTGAACGACTCGTGCGGGGTCAGCGGAGCCAACCCCAGCGCACCGGAGAGGTGCCCGACGAGCGGGCCGGGGGCGATGGCGGCAGCGGCCTCCGCGATCGCGTGGTCGGGCACCGCGAGGAGCACGATGTCGGCGCCCGACCCGGTGGCACCACGGGGTTCGGGGCCGGCCGCGGTGACCCCGATCTCCGCGAGAGCGGCGATGAGCGCCCGGCCCATTCTGCCGTCGCCGACGACGGCGATGCGGCCGAGGGCGGCGTCGCCTGCGGGGTGCGGGTGAGTGCGGGACATCCGCGTACACCGTACCCCTCGCACACCGGGGCCGGGCCGTGAGGCTAGTGCCCCGTCGTCACCGCCCGGTCGCCCCGGGTCTTCACCAGGCTCGCGACCGTCGCGACGGCGATCGTGGCGGCGATGAACAGCAGCGAGAACCAGATGGGGATCTCGGGGATCCACTCCACGGGGTGGCCGCCGTTGATGAAGGGCAGCTCGTTGACGTGGAGCGCGTGGAAGACGAGCTTCACGCCGATGAAGGCGAGGATGACGGCGAGCCCCTGCGCGAGGTAGACGAGGCGCTCGAGCAGTCCGCCGATGAGGAAGAACAGCTGCCGCAGGCCCATGAGCGCGAACGCGTTGGCGGTGAACACGATGTACGCCTCGTTGGTCAGCCCGTAGATCGCCGGGATCGAGTCGACCGCGAAGATCAGGTCGATGAAGCCGATCGCGATGATCGTGAGAAGCATCGGGGTGACGAAGCGCTTGCCGTCGAGGCGCACCGTGAGCCGGTCGCCGTGGTAGTCGTCGGTGACGGGAAGGTGGCGGCGCACGAAGCGCATGAACGCCCCGTTGGCGGGGTCGGACTCGTGGTTGCCGAACGCCTGCTTCCAGGCGAGGAACAGCAGCAGCGCACCGAAGATGTAGAACACCCACGAGAGGTTCTCGATGAGCGTTGCGCCGATCGCGATGAAGCCGCCGCGCAGCACGAGGGCGATGACGATGCCGATCATCAGCACCTTCTGCTGGTACGCCTTCGGCACGGCGAAGCCGGTCATCACCAGGAGGAAGACGAAGAGGTTGTCGATCGACAGCGCCTTCTCGGTGAGGTAGCCGGCGAAGTACTCCCCGCCGTATGTCCAGCCGGAGACCACGCCGATGCCGACGCCGAACAGGAGTGCGAGCCCGATGTAGAAGGCCGACCAGCGGGCGGATTCGCCGATGGTCGGCTCGTGGGGCTTTCGCACGTGGGCGAAGAACTCGTACACGAAGAACGCGATGGTGACCGCGATCGTGATGATCCAGACGAGGGGGGTGACGTTCACAGGGAACTCCAGAGGGTAGGGCGGAACACGGATGTCGCCAAGGTCTCCTCCACCCCGGGTGCGGGGCCGACGGGCCGGGATGCGTCTGCGCATCCGTATTGACGGGTCCGTCGCGTGGGAGTACTCCCCCTGTCGTGGTCGAGTCTAGGGCACCCGGCCTGAACGGATGCCACGGCCGCTCGCGTGAAATCTGTGTGACGGGACCTCGCCTCGGGTTGACCGTCGCCGCGCGGCCGGGTGAGTGTGGAGCCATGGCGGGGGGTACGGCGGAGCACTGGCGATCGGGTCGCCTCATCGCGGTGGCCGTATGGGTCGCCGCTGTCGCGCTCGCGGCGGAGACCGCGTGGCGGCTGTTCGCCGGCGTCGTCTACGTGCATCGCTGCGCGGGCTGCGACGGAGCCGCGGTCGAGCGGGCGGCGAGCTCGTACGCGATCGCCGTCGTGCTTCTGCTCGCTGTCGGCGCGTCGGTGCAGACCTTCGTGCGACGGTTCCGGACGGTGCGGCTGTGGGTCCCGCCCGTCACGCTGGCGCTCGTGATCGTCGCCTCGTTCATCGCCTACGTCGAGTCGAACGGCGGATTCGATGCGTCCAACTTCGGTGTGCGGATCGGACTCGCGCGCAGCGCGGTGTGATCGGGCGGAGGGCTCGCGCGGACCCCTCCGGCCCCCAAGATCGCCTCGCGGAGGGATCCGCGCGAGGCGGAACGGTCGCACATCTCCCCGCGTGACGTCAGCGGCAAGGTTGCGGGGCGACCCACGCAGTGAAACCTCTGCCATCTCAGCCCGCGGGCACCGCGTTCCGTCGTCCGGTTTCGTTCGGATTCGACCGGATCGTTCCGTTCCTCGGTGGCTTCTGGGCGGCGGCGGTGCGATTGCTGTGGACGCGCAGCCACAGGGCGAACGCCTCGAGGCGGGCCCGCTCGGGACCCGCCTCGAGGCGTTCAGGTCGGACTTACGGTGCGGGCGTCGTGGTGAGCGCGCCGTAGAGGGCCGGGGTGGTGCGGGCGTGGGTGGCCTGCTCGAACGCATAGGCGAGTCCGAGCAGAGGACCCTCGGTGAATGCCGGGCCGACGAACTCGAGGTTGACGCCGGCGCCGGGGATCGACTCCGTGCTCGACGCCTGACCCATCGGAACCGTGACCGCCGGCAGTCCCGTGTTGGGGCTCAGGCGCATGTTGGTGCCCTGCGTGCCGTAGGGGTTGCCCGACGGGTAGATCATCGCCGACAGGTTGTTGTCGGCCATGAGCTGCGTGACGTAGGTCTTGCCCGTCGCGAGCGCGACCGTGTGCGTGCCGGTCGGGCCCGCCCAGTCCTGGTAGGTCTGCTCACTGATCGCGGCGCGCTGCACGTACGTCGACCGGCGCGATGTGACGTAATTGCCGCCCGTGATGATGTCGTTGAGCGTGCGTGCCGCGACGCCGGGTGCGAGATGCGTCGCGATGTAGGTGTTGAGGTCGTGGGTGAACTCGTTCGTCGACCCGCTGCTCTCGTTGAGCACGGCACTGAACTGCGACGTGGACGCGATCGGGACGATCGTCGCACCCTTGCTGCGCAGCACGTCGAGGGCGTTGTTCCAGAGGCGCACGGTGGTCGCATTGGAGCCGACCATGCTCGCGACGTAGCCGATGCGCACACCCTCGAGGGAGTCTGCGTCGAGGTACGACGTGTAGGAGTCGGGCACGAGACCCACCTGGGCCGAGGTCGCAGGGTCGGCCGGGTCGACGCCGGTGACGGCGTCGAGGGCGATCGCGGCATCGGTGACGGTGCGGGCCAGCGGGCCGCCGGTGTCCTGCGAGAGCGCGAGCGGGATGATGCCGTCGCGGCTCGTGAGCCCCACCGTCGGGCGCACCCCGACGAGCTGGTTGTAGGTCGAGGGCACGCGGATCGATCCGCCGGTGTCGGTGCCGAAGCCGATCGCCGCGAGGTTCGCCGAGATCGCCGCGCCGGTGCCGCCGCTCGAGCCGCCCGCGGTGCGGGAGGTCGAGTAGGGGCTGGCGACGAGGAGCGACGAACCGGGGTTCTGGAAGGAGGAGAACTCCGACACGAACCCGTAGGCGAACTCGTCGAGGCTGGCCTTGGCGAGGATGACGGCGCCGGCGCTGCGCAGGCCGGTGACCATGGCGGCATCCGCCGTCGTCTGATTGTTGTTCCAGCAGCCACAGCCACCGGTCGTGACCATGTCGGTCGTGTCGTAGTTGTCCTTCAGCACGATCGGGATACCCAGGAGCATGCTCGTCATGCCGTGCGCGGCGCGTTCGGCGTCGGCCGCACGGGCGGCGTCGAGCGCGACGGTGCTGGTGGTGATGATGGAGTTGAGCGGGCGCCCGTTGCCCGCAGGGTCGACCTTGACGCGGTCGTACGCCGCGATGCGGTCGAGGTAGTCCTGCGTGAGCTTCACCGAGGTGAGCACGCCGGCGTTCATCGCAGCCTGCATGTCGACGGTGGTCGCCTCGACCAGTGTGAAGGGCCCGTCGTCGTAGATCATGCGCTGCGAGAGGCCCGCGAGGTCGGCGACGGTGATCTTGTCGTCGTGGTCGAGGTCGATGACGGATGCCTCGGCCCAGCCGGCGTCGGTCGAGGTGCGGCCGAGCCACCCGGCGGCGACATCGAGGTCGGCCGTCGTGACCTGCTCGTCGCCGGTCAGGTCGAGCACGGAGTAGAAGGGCGCGAGGAGCAGGTGACCATCGCTGGTCGTCGGAGCGGGGGCGGCCGTCGCGGCCGGAGCGACGAGGAAGGTCGCCGCGACGCCGACGAGGGCGACCCCGACGAGCGACGCGCGGGACGTGTGACGCACGCGGGAACTCCTTTGATCGAGGGGGATGTGGGTCGAGGGGGTGCTCACGCTCATCGCTGCACCGCCTTGCGGCGGGCGGCGAGGACGACGCCGAGGGCGACGAGGGCGAGGCCGCCCGCGCCGAGAACGATCCAGGCACCGGTCGTGCCGCCGGTGTTGGCGAGGTCGTCGTCGGTCGATGCGGCCGACCCGGCGACCGACGGGGTCGGGGTCGGGGTGGCCGTGGCGGTCTCCGACGGCGTGGGCGTCGGAGTGGGTGCCGGCGTGATCGCGGTGACGACCGGGGTGACGGCGGTCAGCGAGGGCGAGTCGGTCACTGCCGCGGTGCCGACGAGGGTGAGCGAGGTCAGGGCGATCGTCGCTGCGCCGCCGGCGCGGGCCGTGAAGGTGAAGGTCACGAGCGTCTGCGCGCCGGAGAGGGCGGGGGACGTGCCGAGTCGCGTCGAGGTGAAGGTCACGACGCCACCGGATGCCGCGGAGGTGCCGTAGCCGCCGGCCGGGAAGACGGCCGACGACCCGTCGTAGCTCAGCAGCGTCGGGTCGTAGGTGATGCCGAGGTCGTAGGCGAACAGGTCGGTCGATGCGTCGACCGCGACGCTGACAGTGACGGTGTCTCCCTCATCGACCGTTGCGGGGGCCGTGAGGGTGATGACGCCGACGGTCGGCACGGATGCGGCGTTGGCTGCCGGGGCGATGCCGAACGCGACGCCGAGGACGGCGGCGAACGACATCAGGAGTGCGGTCGTGCGCGCGAGGCGCCGAGAACGCACGGCTGCTGTGGTTGCAGGCATGGGTGAGCGAACCCTTCAGTGGAGTGATGTGCGAGTACGACGCGCTCACCCCCAAGATCGGCGCGCTCAGTTGGTGCTGAGGTTCCCCATGGGGATCTTTCAGGTTCGAGATTTCTCGGACGACACTGTCCGGTTTCGGAATTGTTTCCGATGAATGGAATGCCCGATCAGAGGCCGGTGGCGAGCTCCTTGAGCCAGGCGGCGAGGTCGGGGCCGAGGTCGTCGCGGTCGAGGGCGAGCAGCAGGTTGGACTTGAGGTAGTCGAGGCGGTCCCCCGTGTCGTAGCGCCGACCGCGGAAGATGACGCCGTAGACGGGTCCCGCGATGCTCTCGTCGGCGGCGAGTGCCTTGAGGGCGTCGGTGAGCTGGATCTCGCCGCCCTTGCCGGGCGTGGTCTCCTCGAGCACCTCGAAGATCTCGGGCTTGAGCACGTAGCGGCCGATGATGGCGAGGTTGCTGGGTGCGTCGGCGGCGGCGGGCTTCTCGACGAGGTCGACGACCTTGACGAGGTCGGCGTCGTCGGTGGCCTCGACGGCGGCGCATCCGTAGAGGTGGATCTGCACCGGGTCGACTTCCATGAGGGCGATGACGGTCGCGGACTTCTGGGCGGATGCCTCGATCATGCGGGTCAGCAGCGGGTCCCTGGCGTCGATGAGGTCGTCGCCGAGGAGCACGGCGAAGGTCTCCTGTCCGACGTGACGGCGGGCGCGCAGCACGGCGTGCCCGAGGCCGAGCGGGTCGCCCTGCCGAACGAAGTGGATGTCCGCGAGACGACTGGCCTCCATGACCTTCGCGAGTTTCGCGGCGTCGCCCTTGCGCTCGAGGGTGTGCTCGAGCTCGGTGACGCGGTCGAAGTGGTTCGCGAGCGCGTTCTTGTTGCGACCGACGACGACGAGCACGTCGTCACTGCCCGCCGAGACGGCTTCCTCGACGACGTACTGGATGGCCGGCTTGTCGACGACGGGCAGCATCTCCTTCGGCATGGCCTTGGTGGCCGGAAGGAAACGCGTGCCGAGGCCGGCGGCCGGAATGACGGTTTTGATCCCCATGAGCGCGAACCTAGGGGGGCCATGTGAACGGGCTGTTACGCGGGGCGAACGATGACGCGAGGATGCCGCGGCCCACCGCTCAGAGGTCGATGAGGTCGAGTCTCGTGGCGATGGCCATGGCCTCGGCGCGACCGCGCGCGCCGAGTTTGCGGTAGACGGAGGACAGCTGCGACTTGACGGTGCTGGGGGTGACGAACATCGCCGCGGCGATCTGCGAGATCGAGTCGAAGGTGAACAGCGCCTGCAGCACCGCCGATTCGCGGGTGGTGAGGACCGGTGGTGTGGCGGTCATCGGGCGGTACGGGGCGAGGTCGACGGTGGCACGGGACATCCGCTCACGGGAGGGCTCGTCGAGGGCGGCCGCGATCTGCGCGATGAGCCAGGTGGGCACGAGGGCGAAGAGTCGGCGGAGCGAGCTGAAGGTGGCGAGGCGAGCGGCGATCGTGCACTCGCGGGGATCGAGCTCGTCGCCGAGGGCGACCGCCCAGAGCCGCAGGAGGAGCGCTTCGCCTCGTTCTGCCATGGCGGTGCCGGGTCGGGCGAGCACGGCGCCGGTGATGCGCAGCGCATCGGCGCGGGCGTTCTCGTGCAGGGCGAGGCGCGCACGGGCGAGGTCGACGAGGGTGGTGGGGGGAGCCGTGGCGACGACCGCGTGGGCGCGGGGTGCGTCGTCGAGGTCGACGAGGGCGGACACCATGAGCCAGGTCATCGCGGACGCGGCGAAGGGGGTGGTGGCGTCGTGGCAGTCGAGCGCGAACTCTGCGGTCTCGAGCGCTCGGAGCGGTGCGCGGGCGACGAGGGCTTCGCGTCCGCGCACGAGGGCGACGAGCGGCCACAGGTCGGTGGCGCTCTCGATGGGTGGCAGGTGGAGGCCGGCGGTGAGCTGCGGGTGCGAGACGGATTCGACGGCGATGAGTCCGCGGGCGACGTCTCGCCACTCGCCGGTGACGGCGCCGGCCAGCGGGGCGGCGGGGATGGCTTCTCCGACGGCGAGGTAGTGGCGGGCGTCGCGCAGGTTGCCCCGGAGCGCGTGCGCCACGGCCGATTCGAACTGGATGCGCTGTACGAGGGTGGGCGCGGCGGTCGCGTGGGCTCCGGCGGCGGCGAGGGCGCTGAGCGCGGCGGTGGTCTCTCCGGAGGCGAGGTGGACGAGCGCACGTTGCTCTTCGACGATCGCGCGGGACAGCGGCAGCGGGGGCTCGGGGTCGCTCAGGGCGGTGTCGATGTGGTGGAGGGCGGCCGCGGCATCCCCTGCTCGCCGGTGTTCGATGAGGCCTCGAAGCCGTCGGATGCTGGGGCTGGGTTCGTCGCCGGCGCGCGCGGGTGGGGCGCCGGGGATGTCGTAGAGCAGGTCGGCGCCGATCACGTCGATGGCGAGGGCGCGGAAGCCCTGGGCGAGCGGGAGCGCGTCGGGCTGGGAGCGGATGAGTGCCGCGAGGTCGGTTCTCAGGCGAGCCGGGTCTTCGAACAGCAGGCGCCATGCATCGTGCCGCAGGCGGGTTGCGAGATCGTCGGAGGTGGTGCGCGCGTCGACGGTCATGCCGACGCGTCGACGTGACGGCGCGTCGCCGGTAGAGAGAGGGGGAGGTCCATGCCACTACAAATCTGGCGCGCTGAGACGCGACCATCAGGTCCATTACGACCCGAACCGGTCCAAATGTGGACGAATTCGGTTGAAATCCGTTCCCCGTGCACGGGTGAGCCCGCCCCCGCTCCCAGACTAGGTCCCACGTGCGGTCCTTTTCGTCACGGCATCCGATGAATTCGACGGATGCCGCGGCCCGGGCCGTGACGCATCACTGATTCCGCTGGGGAGGGGGCTCGGTGGTCGACATCGTGGCCTCGGTGCTGGATGCGATCAACGCGCGTGACGAGCGTGCGTTCGTCGCGTGCTTCGTCAGCGACGGCGCGATCGTCGATGGCGACGACCGGTTCGCGGGCGCCCGCCAGTTGCGGCTCTGGTTCGACACGGAGGTGCGCCGGCCGGATGCGGTCGTGTCGATGCTGTCGCGGTCGCGGTCGGATGACGTGGACGTGCTCACGTGGGAGTGGGACTGCCGCTCTTTCCATGACGAGCGGGTGCAGTTCTGCACGCTCGCCCTTATCTCCACCCGGCGCGACCTGGTCGCGTCGATCGAGTTCCGCGCTGCGCGCTCATGGCCGAGCGACCCGTCGCGACCGCGACCATTGGACGGATGACTGGAGGACCCGCTGTGACGTACGACCCGATCGTCGGTATGACTCGAGGTTCCCGGCGGGGTGGCCCGCCGCGCCGGCCCGGCCACTCGTGGTGGGCGTATGTGATGGTGGCGGTGATCGCGGTGGGGGTGGCGGCGCTGGTGTATCTCGCGGTGACGCACGACTACACGTTCAGCCCGGAGGGTGACTCGGCGACGTCGGCGCCGGTGCACTGACGCGCGCGTTCTGCGGGGTGGCGGTCAGAACGGTGCGGCGGATTCGTCGTGTCGAGGATGCGCGCGCGAGCCAGTGTCGCCGGGTGGATCGGGCGTGAAGGTGACGGCGTGCGCGCCGGCGCCGGCGGGGTGGTCGAGGTAGGTGCGGCCACCCGGTGAGGTCCATTCGAGGATGCCGCCGGGGTGCTGTCGCACTGTCCATGGGGTGAATTGCTTCATCGAGTGGTGCCGTTGGCAGAGGTGGGCGAGGTTGGATGCCTTGGTTTTGCCGCCGAGCGCCCAGTCGGTGGTGTGGTCGACTTCGCAGCGCACGGCGGGGACGCGGCATCCGGGGAATCGGCAGTGCTGGTCGCGGGCGCGAAGGTAGCGGTCGAGGGCGGCCGGTCGTTGGTAGGTGTCGACGGCGAGCACCTGCCCGGTGATGGGGTGGGTGAGCACGCGTTCCCACGGGCAGCGGGTGGCGCCGGCGAGCCGGCGGGCGGTGTCGGCGTCGAGGGGGCTGCGGCCGGCGAGTTCGGCGGAACGGTCGTCGTCGCCGAGCAGGGTCGCGACGGGAACGACGACCTGCACTTTGGCTCGGATGGCTCCGAGCGCGCCGGGGCCGTCGTCGGTGCGGGTGGGGTCGGCGCTCGGCGCGGCGGTGAGCAGCATGTCGGTGACGAGGTCGGCGCACACCTGGTCGATGGAGCGGGTGTCGGCGGCATCGACGCACGAATGGGCGTCGACGTCGGCGCCGGCGTCGACATGCGCCCGCGTGTCGATGAGCATGCGGGCCTGCTGGGTGAGCCGGTCGTACACGGCGTCGGCCAGCAGCGTCGGTGTCGTGACGATGAGGTCGGACATTCCTTCGCCGCGCGCGACCACGCGCACGCAGCGCTCGGCGCGCGCGTCGACGTGGCGTTCGACGAGTGATCGCGGGTGCATGTCGTCGGCGAGCTGTTCGAGCAGTCGGCGGAGCCGACCCGGGCTGTGGTGCGTCGCGAGGGCCGCGGCATCCGTATCGAAATCGGCGCGTGCGTCGATCGGAACGATGGCGCCGCAGTCGACGATGGTGCGCACGTGAGCCCGGGTGATGTCACCGGCCTCCCACCGGGAAAGGGTGGCCGGGTAGTGCTCGACGAGTTCGATCGCGTCACCGATATCGCGCTGCACCGAGCGGTCGGAGCGCCGGGCGACGGCGCCGATCTCGGCGGACAGCGACCGCAGCACCATGTCGTGCTCGCGCACACGAGTGGGGGTGTCGGCCGTGAGGTCTCGCACCAGACGGCCCGCGGCGGCGAGCGCCCGCATCCGCTCGGCCTCGGCACGGGCGACGATGCGCTCAGCGAGGTCGATCGCGCCCACCACGTCGTTCCACGCGCGCTGATCAGCGGCGAGAAGGGTGGTGGCGGATGTGGAATGCATGTTCCCATTGTCGCGTGGGGGTGCGACATTTCATTCGGTTTTGTCTTCGAATGGGAAAACTTCTCGACGCCGGGCGATTGTGGAGGAAGCTTCGTTTCGAGCGCCTCTGAGCGACGCCCCGGGCCAGAACCTTGCGCGTGATCTCCGCCCCGAAGAGATCAGGAATCCGCCTCGTGTCGCCCGACATCCCGAGGATCACAGCCTCGCCCGCACGAACACCGTGGAGCCGCACCCCGGGAGGGAGCGGCATCCGCTCAGTCAGGTTGCGGGCGCGGTGCGACGATGCCGGCGCGCAACGCGGTGGAATCTGGAGCCGGCGGCGGACAAGGGCTCGGAGTCAGCGCGGTGCGGTGCCGAAGCGGACACAGACGGCACGCCAGTCCGCGCGCGGGTACACGCGCGCGACGCGGACCCCTCCCCGCGGAAGGCGCCGCACACGCTCGCCGATGCGGTGGCGACGCGACGCGGGATCACGGCTCGGGCGTCGAACACGAGAACGCTGCGCGGCATCGGTGCGCACCGTCGAACCTCGCGACGGGTCGTCGCTCGGCGGGGTGTTGACTCGGGGCGCCCTGTGACACCCACGCGCCGCCCTCCGGCGACGCGACGCGTGACTGGGACGGCTACGGCCGCCCCATCCCGTAATACGTCCATCCGGCCGCGCGCCAGACCGCGGCATCCAGGCACTTGCGGCCGTCGATGATGATGCGGCCCTCGGTGAGAGTCGACACGAGCTCGGGGGCCATCTGCCGGCGATATTCATCCCACTCGGTGACGACGATCACCACGTCAGCGCCGCGCAATAGGCAGGAGCCGATTCGCGACGCCGACAGCCCGCCCGCTGCTCGCGCCGCTACTAAGTCCCGCTACTGTGTGGGCGGGACTTGCAGACCGATGACGTCACGAGAATCGCCGGACTGTCGCGCGTCAGACTTAGTGGCAGGGCTGTTAGTTGAGTCCTGAACGGAGAGTCCGACATGGGAAGACCACCAGTGATCCCGGTGGAGAAGAAGACGCGGATCGTGTTGAGC
>NZ_SCOB01000014.1:0-83586 GCF_005503465.1 Microbacterium sp. 4NA327F11
CCCCGCCGCCGACCCGTTCGAGGTCGCCGCCACCGCCGCCGCCGACATCGCCCGCCTCAGCGGCGTCGCAACGCACGACATCGCGGTGACGCTCGGGAGCGGATGGGGCAAGGCCGCCGACCTCCTCGGTGAGACGGTCGCGACGATCCCCGCCACCGAGGTGACAGGCTTCAGCAAGCCCGCGCTCGAGGGTCACGTCGGCACGCTGCGCAGCATCCTGACCCCGACCGGAAAGCGCGTGCTCGTCATCGGCGCGCGCACGCACTTCTACGAGGGGCACGGCACCCGCCGCGTCGTGCACAGCGTGCGCACCGCTGCCGCCACCGGAGCCCGCATCATGGTGCTCACCAACGGCGCCGGCGGGATCCGAGAGGCCTGGACTCCCGGGCAGCCGGTGCTCGTCAGCGACCACATCAACCTCACGGCGGCCTCGCCGCTCGAGGGCGCGACGTTCATCGATCTCACCGACCTCTACTCGCGACGCCTGCGCGATCTCGCCCGCACGATCGACCCGACTCTCGACGAGGGCGTCTACTGCCAGTTCCGCGGGCCGCAGTACGAGACGCCCGCCGAGGTGCAGATGGCCAAGGCGATCGGCGGCCACATCGTCGGCATGTCGACAGCCCTCGAGGCGATCGCGGCCCGCCAGGCGGGCATGGAGATCCTCGGGATGTCTCTCATCACCAACCTCGCCGCGGGCATCCAGACCACCCCGCTCAGCCACGCCGAGGTCATCGAGGCGGGCCAGCTCGCCGAGCCGGTCATCTCCGCGCTCCTGGCCCGTGTGATCGAGGCGATGTGAGCGACGACGACCTTCTCGTCCGCGCCCGCGCCTGGGTCGCGCAGGATCCGGACCCCCTCACCGCCGCGGAGCTCGATGCGCTCATCGCGGGGGCCGCGGCATCCGATCACGCCTCTGTGCTCGCCCTGCGCGAGCGGTTCTCGGGACGCCTCGCCTTCGGCACCGCAGGGCTGCGCGGAGAGCTCGGCGCGGGCCCGCAGCGCATGAACCGGGTGCTCGTCGCGCAGGCCGCGACCGGCCTCGCGCGGTACCTCGCGGCCTCGGCCCGGCCCGGCCACACCCCGACCGTCGTGATCGGCTACGACGGTCGGCGCAACTCCGATGTGTTCGCCCGCGACTCGGCCGAGCTCATCGCCGGTCAGGGTCTGCACGCGATCCTCCTCCCCCGCCTGCTGCCGACCCCCGTGCTCGCCTTCGCCGTGCGCCACCTCGGCGCCGACGCCGGCGTGATGGTGACGGCCAGCCACAATCCGCCGAACGACAACGGCTACAAGGTCTACCTCGGCGGCGCCGACGACGGCGCGCAGATCGTGCCGCCGAGCGACGCCGAGATCGCGGCGCAGATCACCCGGGTCGCCGATGACGAGCGCGTCGACGCGCTGCCCCGCTCCCAGGACTACGAGATCGCCGACGAGGCGGTCGTGGCCGCCTACGTCGCCGCCACGGCGGCCGTCGCGCCCGCCCCCGCCGGCGCCGCCGGCCTGCGGTGGGTCTACACGGCACTGCACGGAGTCGGCTGGGAGACGACAGCCGCGATCCTGCGCACGGCCGGCTACCCGCTGCCGGTCACGGTCGACGAGCAGCTCCACCCCGACGGCGCCTTCCCGACGGTGGCGTTCCCCAACCCCGAGGAGCCGGGAGCGATGGACCTCGCCTTCGCGACGGCGCGCACCGCCGGCGCGGAGCTCGTCATCGCGAACGACCCCGACGCCGACAGGCTCGCGGTCGCGATCCCGGATGCCGCCGCCACCGGCGGCTGGCGCCGCCTGACCGGCAACGAGACGGGTCTGCTGCTGGGGCTGCGCGCCGCACGGCTCGCCGCCGCCCACCCGGTCGCGGGTGCGTCACTGGCGTGCTCACTGGTGTCGTCGCCGGCGCTCGCGACGATGGCGGAGCGCCATGGCCTCGGCTTCCACGCGACCCTCACCGGGTTCAAGTGGATCTCCCGCGCGCCCGGCATCGTCTATGGGTTCGAGGAGGCCCTCGGCTATCTCGTGAACCCCGAGACGGTGCGAGACAAGGACGGCATCTCGGCCGCCGTGGCGATCCTCGGCCTGGTTGCAGAGGCCCGCGAACGCGGCGCCACCCTCTCCGACCTGCTCGCCGAGCTCGCCGAGGAGGTCGGCCACGTCGCGAGCGGTCAGGTCTCGGTGCGGGTCGACGACCTCGCCGTGATCCCCCGCCTCATGGGGTCGCTGCGAGAGGCTCCCCCGACCGAGGTCGGCGGGTTCGCCGTCGAGCGTGTCGACGACCTCGCGACGGGTCACGGAGACCTCCCGCCCGGCGACGTGCTGCGCTACTGGCTCGAGGGAGAGACCCGACTGATCGTGCGCCCGTCGGGCACCGAGCCGAAGCTCAAGCTCTACCTCGACGTGCGCGGCGACAGCGCCTCCGACGCCGACGCGCGGCTCGAACGACTGCGGGACGGGGCCCGCCGACTGCTGTCCGATCGGAGCTGACCCCCACGTCCCGCCGCCCGGCGCCCTAGGCTCGGGGCATGGAGTTCGCCGCACCGCTCGTCCTCGCCAACGACTGGGTCCGCCTGGAGCCGCTGACGGCCGCACATGCGGCGGGGCTCCGAGCCGCGGCATCCGGTCTCGACCACGCCTGGTACACGAGCGTGCCGACGAGCGACGCCGCCGTCGATGCCGACATCGCGATGCGCGAGGGCCTTCATGCCGCCGGCGGCATGAATCCGTGGGTCGTCGTGCGCGAGAGCGACGGCGAGGTCGTCGGCGAAACGACGTTCTGCAACATCGACCAGGAGAACCGTCGAGTCGAGATCGGACACACCTGGCTCGGACTCTCCGCCCAGCGCAGCGCCGTGAACACGGCCGCGAAGCGCCTGCTGCTAGCCCACGCCTTTGAGTCCTGCGATGCCGTCGCGGTCGAGCTGCGCACCCACTGGCACAATCGGCAGTCACGGGCCGCCATCGAGCGGCTCGGCGCGAAGCTCGACGGCGTGCTGCGCAGCCACCGCATCATGCCCGACGGCTCACTGCGGGACACCGTGGTCTACTCGATCCTCGCGCACGAGTGGCCCGCGGTGCGGCGCGGACTCGACGAGAGGCTCATCCGGGCCTGACGCCGGATCGTCGGATCAGCCGTCGATGACGGCGACGAGCTCGTCGAGGAACGACGGCAGACTCGTCGCGCGGCGCACGATGCGTTGCGCCGATTCGCGCTCGTTGAACACCTCGACGAACTGCTCGAAGACCGTCTGGAACGCCGCACGGTCGTTCTCCGAGAAGGCGACGAGCGCCACCACCTGCACGCGGGCGTCGCCCCACGGGATCGACGGGTCGGCGATGCCGACGGCGATCGCCGTGTGGGCCGCGGTCATCCCGATCGCGTGCGGCACCGCGAGCGCGTCGGTGAAGGCGGTCGACGACATCCCCTCGCGCGCGACCGCGCGCTCGAGGTAGGCGTCGTCGATGACGCCGGCGTCCCGCAGCAGCCCGCCGAGGAGGCGGATGGTGCCCTCCTCGCCGAGCGTCGGATCGATGCCGTGCACGAACGCGTCGGGGCGGAAGTAGCGCTCGAGCTCGGTGCGCAGCTTCGCGAGGCGACGCGTGCGTCGCGCTCGCACCGCGACGACCTGGATGCGGTCGACGTCGGCAGGCGTGAGGAAGGGCTGGATGCGCACGACGCGTTCGGGCTGCACCGGCGCCCCCGGGGGCGCGTCGATCGTCGTGAGCACGAGGTCGGTGTCGATGTCGGCCCAGTCGGGGTCGACGCGCGTCTCGACCCGCACGACCTCGATCGACTGGCCGAGCGAGCGGGCGACGCTCGAGCGCAGCAGCTCGTGCAGCTCGTAGTACCCAGGGCAGATGATCGTCGCGGTGAGCCGTTCGTCCGATCGGCGGCTGCGCTCGAGCTGGCCGCCCACGTGCATCGCGATGTAGGCGATCTCGTCATCGTGCAGCGGGATGTTCAGTCGCTGCGACAGCTCACTGGCGATGAAGACCGCGACCTCGAAGATCATCGGATAGGTCGACTTCAACGATCGGGTCAGCGGGTTGCGCGACCACGCCTTGTCCCGCGCCCGCAGCCGCAGGTTCTGCACATGGAGGGCGAGCCGCAGCACGAAGTCCTCGTCGTGGATCTCCACCAGGAACTCGGATGCCGCGGCCCCGACCGCCTCCCGCACGGCTCCCTCCACCTCGGGGTCGAGGGGCGCCCGCGTCTCGTCGGCGATGCCCGGCGCGACGACCCGCGTGAGCACGACGGAGGCGAGGTGGCGGCTGTCGGCCGGCCCGAGGTCGACGCCGAGATGCTCTCGGGCGAGCGTCTCGATCGCGTTCGCGACCCGCAGCTGCGCCGCGACCGGCTCGGGGAGCCCCTCCGCGTCGAGGCCGCGCTGGCGTGCGACGCGGTCGGCCGCGATCGCGACGTGGGTGAGCACGTCGCTCATCCCGTACTCGTTGACGTAATAGCCGAAATCGACCAGCTGTGCCACGAGCGCCGCCTTGAACGGCGCGAGCGACGGGAGCACCGCGGACTGCTCGCCGAGCGCACGCCGGAGCGCCGCGGTGTCGTAGGCACCGGCATCCATCTCGTCATGGACGAGCCGGCTGAGCAGCCGCCGCTGCGCCATCTCGGTGCCGCGCAGGCGCACCTGTGCGCCCTGGCGGTCGAGGATGAGCTCTGTGCCGCCCAGCAGGCTGCGCACCCGCGCGAGATCGGACTCGACCGTCGCGGCGCTCACGAACATCTCGTCGGCGACGGCGTAGACGTCGAGGCCGTCGGGGGCGTCGAGCAGCCTCGTCACGAGGGTGTGGAGGCGATCGCGGGGCGACCCGCCGTCACCGGGAGAGGTCTGCAGGGCGGCGCCCGCCTCGACGCCGGCGCGGTAGCCCTGCGGCCCCGACTCGACAGCCTGGCCGCCGGAGACACGACCGTTCACGCTCGTGACATAGGAGCGCACCGACCGGGCCGTCACACCCAGCTGATCGGCGAGGGTCGCCGCCGTCACCCATCCGCCGTCGCGAAGGAGCAGGCCGAGAAGCCGGTCCTGCTTGGCACGCGTCACGTGATCCCTCCGATACGCCGATTCCCCTATTCCATCACGCGACCGCGACGTTTCCGCGGGGGGCGGAAACAGGTCTGGTTGCCCGCGCTCTCGGGGAATTCTCAAGATAGACCCAGGAGGCGGATCGATGAGGATCCTGGCGACGTGCGCCGCCGGTACGACCGGCACAGGCGAAGCACAGCAGCTGCGTCACGCAGCGCACGACGCGAGGGCACGCACCGAACCGTGGAGACGCACTCGAACCGTCACGTCGCCCGTGCCGGAGCGGATGCCGCTCCCCGCTCCGAGACCGCACCATCCGTCCGTCGCATCCGGCCTCGCGCCGTGCGCGGACGGCCGCAACGAGAGAAGCACTATGACAGTCGCCACCCGCACCGTGCGCATCGGATCCGCCCACGGTCTGCACGCCCGCCCCGCGAAGCTCTTCGCCCAGGCGGCGAAGGACGCGGGGCTCCCCGTCACGATCGCGAAGGACGCCGGTGCGCCGGTCAACGCCGCGAGCATCCTCGGGGTGATCGCGCTCGGCATCGAGCAGGGCGACTACGTCACGCTCACCGCCGACGGCGAGGGCGCGGAGAACGTGCTCGACGACCTCGCCGACCTCCTCACGACCGACCACGACGCGGCCTGACCGGACGGAGCGCAGACATGAGCACCACGACCACCCTCCGCGGAGTCGGCATCGGCCTGGGCGTCGCCCAGGGTCCCGTCGCCCGTATGGCGGCGCCCCTCCCCGCTCCCGCCGACGCCCCCTCGACGCTCGGCTCCGATGCCGAGACCGCGCGCGTGCAGGAGGCCATCGGCGTCGTCGCCCGCGAGCTCGAGGCGCGCGGCGCCCAGGCGGGCGGCTCGGCCCGCGACGTGCTCGAGGCGCAGGCCATGATGGCCGAGGACCCCACGCTCGAGGCCGAGGTCGCCACACGCATCACCGCCGGTAAGACCGCGGAGTTCGCCGTCTACGACGCGTTCGCCTCCTTCCGCGACCAGCTCACCGCGGTCGGCGGCTACCTCGGCGAGCGCGCCGCCGATCTCGACGACGTCGCCCAGCGCGTCATCGCGCGACTCCGGGGCGTCGCCGCCCCCGGGGTGCCCGAGCCCGGCCACCCCTACGTGCTCGTGGCCACCGACCTCGCCCCCGCCGACACCGCGCTCCTCGACCTCGACCAGGTGCTCGCGCTCGTCACGAGCGAGGGCGGCCCGACCTCCCACACCGCGATCCTCGCCCGCGAGAAGGGCATCGTCGCCGTCGTCGGCACCGCCGGCGCCCTCGACCTCGCCGACGGCGACACCGTGATCGTCGATGCCGCTGCGGGCGTGATCACCGTGTCGCCCTCGGAGGACGAGCGTGCGGCGGCTCAGCGCCGCGCGGACGCGCGGTCGGCCGCGGCATCCGCACCGCTCACCCCGGGTGCGCTCGCCGACGGCACCGCTGTGCCGCTGCTCGCCAACCTCGGCAGCCCGGACGGCGCCGCTGAGGCCGTGGCCCTCGGGGCGGAAGGCGTGGGGCTGTTCCGCACCGAGTTCCTCTTCCTGAGCTCGAACACCGCCCCCACGGTCGCCCAGCAGCGCACCTCGTACGAAAAGCTCTTCCGCGCGTTCGCCGGCAAGAAGGTCGTCGTGCGTGTGCTCGACGCCGGTGCCGACAAGCCGCTGCCGTTCCTCAACGACGCCCACGAGGAGAACCCGGCGCTGGGCCTGCGGGGCCTGCGCGCCCTCCGGGCCAGCGAGGACATCCTGCGCGAGCAGCTCACCGCCCTCGCGGAGGCCAACGCCGCGGCGGCCGCCGACGGCGAGGCCGCGGATCTGTGGGTCATGGCGCCGATGGTAGCGACCGTCGAGGAGACCGAATACTTCGTCGCCCTCGCCCGCGAGTACGACGTGAAGACCGCGGGAGTCATGGTCGAGGTGCCGTCGGCGGCCCTCCTCGCCGACAGGGTGCTCGCGCAGGCCGACTTCGCCTCGATCGGCACCAACGACCTCACGCAGTACACCCTTGCCGCGGACCGGCTCCTCGGCTCGGTCGCGTCGTTCCAGGACCCCTGGCACCCTGCGGTGCTCCGCCTCATCCAGTCGGTCGGCGCCGCGGGCGCAGCCCTCGGCAAGCCGGTCGGCATCTGCGGCGAGGCCGCCGCCGACCCGCTGCTGGCGGTCGTGCTCGTCGGCCTCGGTGCGACGTCCCTGTCCATGGCTCCCACGGCGCTCGCCGACGTGCGTCAGAGCCTGCTCTCCCACTCGCTCGACGACGCCCGACGCGTCGCCGAGGCAGCACTTGCCGCGAATGACGCGGCAACGGCGCGTGCGGCCGCCCGGGCCGCCGCTTCCTAGAAAAGGAAAGAAACATGACAACGACGGCAACGTCGCCCGCGCTGTCGGGAGGTAAGAAGGCCCAGATCGCCGTGCAGCGATTCGGTACCTTCCTGTCCGGCATGATCATGCCGAACATCGCGGCCTTCATCGCGTGGGGCTTCATCACGGCACTGTTCATCGCCACCGGCTGGCTCGGCTTCTGGCACCCGGTCGCCGACATCCTCGGCGGCTTCGGTGACGCGAGCCAGATCAACTGGGCTCACGCCATGACCGCGCTCTCGCAGACGAAGGACGGCAACGTCATCCCCGTGTTCGTCGGCCTCGTGGGCCCGATGATCACCTACCTCCTCCCGCTCCTCATCGCGAACACCGGTGGCCGCATGGTCTACGGCGAGCGCGGTGGTGTGGTCGCCGCCATCGCGACCGTCGGTGTCATCGTCGGCACGACGATCCCGATGTTCCTCGGCGCCATGGTCATGGGCCCGCTGGCAGCGCTGCTGACCAAGTGGATGGACCGCATCTGGGAAGGCAAGATCAAGGCGGGCTTCGAGATGCTCGTCAACAACTTCTCGGCCGGCATCCTCGGCATGCTGCTCGCGATCGTCGGCTTCTTCGGGTTCGGCCCGATCATGACCGCCGTCTCGAACGCCCTGGGCGCCGTCGTGGACTTCCTGGTCTCCGCGGGCCTGCTCCCGCTGCTGTCGATCCTGGTCGAGCCCGCCAAGGTGCTGTTCCTGAACAACGCCGTCAACCACGGTGTGTTCACCCCGATCGGCACCCAGCAGGCCCTCGAGACCGGCCGTTCGATCCTGTTCCTCGTCGAGGCGAACCCCGGCCCCGGCCTCGGAATCCTGGTCGCCTTCGCGTTCTTCGGTGTGGGCGCCGCCCGCGCTTCCGCCCCCGGCGCGATCGTCATCCAGTTCCTCGGCGGCATCCACGAGATCTACTTCCCGTACGTGCTCATGAAGCCGATCATCATCGTCGCGGCCATCGCCGGCGGCATGACCGGTGTGGCGACCAACGCGGTGTTCGGTTCCGGCCTTCGCGCTCCCGCATCGCCCGGATCGATCTTCGCGGTGCTGTTGCAGACCTCCGGCGACAGCAACTTTGGTCCCGGTTGGGGCTACGTGGGCGTCATCCTGTCGGTGATCCTCGCCGCAACGGTCTCGTTCCTGCTCTCCTCGCTGTTCCTCCTGCGCACGCGTAAGCGTGACCTCGAGCTCGGCGAGTCGGGCGACCTCAGCGCCGCGATCTCTGCGACCGAGGCCAACAAGGGCAAGTCCTCGAGCACCCTCGCGGGCCTGCGCACCTCGTCGGAGGCCGGCACCACCGCCGTCGCCACCAAGCCGATCTCCACGATCGTGTTCGCCTGCGACGCCGGAATGGGGTCGTCCGCGATGGGTGCGAGCGTGTTGCGCAACAAGATCAAGAAGGCCGGTATCGAGGGCGTCACGGTGACCAACCAGGCCATCGCCAACCTCGACGGGTCGGCCGACCTGGTCGTCACGCAGAACCAGCTCACCGACCGCGCCCGGTCGGCGTCGCCGAACTCGCTCCACGTGTCGGTCGACAACTTCATGAACTCGCCGCGATACGACGAGGTCGTCGACCTCGTGGCCTCGCAGCACCAGGATGGTGCACAGGGTTGAGTTCGTCGCGGGGCGGGCGGAGCGATCCGCCCGCCCCGCACTCTTTGTGGAAGGAAGAAACATGACCGGAGAGATCCTGACCCTCGGACAGGTGCGCATCCACGCGGGTGCCGCCACGCGCCTCGAGGCGCAGCGGGAGGCCGCCGACATCCTCGAGGCCGCGGGCGCCGTCACCGGCGCCTACTACGACGCGATGCTCGCCCGCGAGGCGACCGTGTCGACCTACATGGGCAATGAGCTGGCGATCCCGCACGGCACCAACGAGGCCAAGAGCGAGATCCTCGCCTCGGCCCTGTCGGTCGTGCGCTACGACGGCGGCGTCGACTGGGACGGGGAGCCGGTGACGTTCGTGATCGGCATCGCCGGTCGCGGCGATGAGCACCTCGAGATCCTCTCCCAGATCGCGATCCTGTTCTCCGACGAGGACGAGGTCGCAGCCCTCAAGGCCGCCGCGACGCCCGAGGAGCTCTTCGCCGGCCTTGCCACGGTGAACGCCTGATGAAGGCCGTCCATTTCGGCGCCGGCAACATCGGTCGCGGCTTCGTGGGCCTGCTGCTGCACGAGGGCGGCTACGAGGTCGTGTTCTCGGATGTCGCAGCCCCCCTCGTCGACGCGATCAACGCCGAGACGAGCTACACCGTGCACGCCGTCGGAGACGGCGGCGGTGACACCGTCGTGACCGGCTTCCGCGCGGTCAACAGCCAGCTGGACCCGCAGGCGGTCGTCGACGAGCTCGCGACCGCGGATGTCGCCACCACAGCGGTCGGTCCCAACATCCTGCGCTTCATCGCCCCGGTGATCTACGCCGGGCTCGTGGCGCGCTCTGCCGAGCTGCCTCCCCTCGCCGTCATGGCGTGCGAGAACGCGATCCGCGCGACCGACACCCTGCGCGACGAGATCGCCGCCCTCGCCGGCGCCGACTGGCCTGCGGTCGCGGCGAAGGCCGTGTTCGCGAACACCGCGGTAGACCGCATCGTGCCCGGGCAGCCCGAGGGCCAGCACGGGGTGGATGTCACGGTGGAGCCGTTCTTCGAGTGGGCGATCGAGCAGGGTCCGTTCGCGGGAGCACTGCCATCGATCCCCGGTGCGCACTTCGTCGACGACCTCACGCCGTACATCGAGCGCAAGCTCTTCACGGTGAACACGGGGCACGCCTCGACCGCCTACTTCGGCGCTCGCGCCGGCATCGAGCGCATCTCCGACGCCCTCGCCGATCCCGAGATCCTCGCGGCGGTGCGCGCGACGCTCGAGGAGACGTCGGCGGTGCTCATCGCCCGTCACGGCTTCACGGCCGAGGAGCTCGCCGATTACCGCGCGACGATCCTGCGCCGGTTCCAGAACCCCGAGCTTCCCGACACCGTATGGCGTGTGGGTCGTCAGCCGCTGCGCAAGCTCTCCCGCCACGAGCGGTTCGTCGGCCCGGCGGCCGACGCCGCCGAACGGGGCCTGTCGGTCGCGGCGCTCCTCGGCACCGTCGGCGCCGCGCTCGCCTTCGAGACCGCCGACGACCCGGAAGCCGTCGAGCTGCAGGAGCTGCTGCGCACGACCGAGGCCACGGCGCTCGTCACCCGCGTCACGGGCATCGAGGCGGGGCATCCGCTCTACAACGGCCTCGTGGCCGCCGTCACGACCCGGCAGGCAGACCTGGCCTGACCGCACCGACCGAGGCCGGCGCCGCGAACCCGATCGTGGTGCCGCCCTCGACCATGTCGGGGCTCAGCGGTCGAAGCCCTCGGAGATGAGGTCGATGAGCTCCTCGCGCTCCTCCACCGGCAGGAACGCGCCGCCCGCGGCGTTGAGCTGGAAGCTCTCGAGGTCGTCGAGGTCGTACTCGAACGTCTCGGCGAGCAGGGCCAGCTCGCGGGTGAGGGACGTACGGCTCATCGTGCGGTTGTCGACGTTCACCGTCACCGCGAAGCCGAGCTGGTAGAGCAGGTCGAAGGGGTGGTCCTCGAGCTCGCTGCCCCACGCCGCGAACGCGCCGGTGTGCACGTTCGAGGTCGGCGAGAGCTCGAGCGGGATCTCCCGGTCGCGCACCCAGCGCGCCAGGTCGCCGAATTCGACGAGCACCTGCTCGCCCTTGCGCGAGACGACGTCGAGGTCCTCGGCGATGCGCACGCCGTGTCCGAGCCGCAGCGCGCGGCCGTCGACGAGGGCGGAGCGGATCGACTCCAGGCCGGCGGCCTCGCCGGCGTGCACCGTGACGGGGAAGAACTCGCCCGCCAGGTACTCGAACGCCTCGCGGTGCCGAGACGGCAGGAAGCCGTCCTCGGGCCCGGCGATGTCGAAGCCGACCGCACCCGCCTCGCGGAACGCGACCGCGAGCTTCGCGATCTCCAGCGACCGGTCGTTCTGGCGCATCGCGGTGATGAGCTGTCCGACGCGGATGTCGTGGCCTGCCTCCGCCGCGTCGTCCTCGCCCTGCTCGATGCCCTCCTGCACGGCCTCGACGGCCTCTTCGAGCGTCAGCCCACCGCGCAGGTGCTGCTCGGGCGCCCAGCGCACCTCCGCGTACACGACGCCGTCGTCGACGAGGTCCTCGACGAACTCACGGGCGACGCGGGTCAGCTGGTCGCGGGTCTGCATGACCCCGGTCGTCAGCTCGAAACGCTGCAGGTACTCGACGAGCGAGCGATCGGGCCGCACCGCCGAGAACCACTCCGCGAGCTCGTCGGCGTCCCCGGTTGGCAGGGCGATGCCCGCCTCCTCGGCGAGCTCGATCACCGTGTCGGGGCGCACCCCGCCGTCGAGGTGGTCGTGCAGCGACACCTTCGGAAGGGACCGGATCGACACGCCCTCGAGGCGGGCGTCGTCGTGCTGGTCGATAGGCATCGGGTCTCCTTCTGATCGGATGTCGCGGCTCCCCCACCGATCATTCTGACGGGTCAGGCGGAGATCCGCTCCCTCACGATCGCCGCGCGGGCCGGCGCAGCATCCGAGATCTCGTAGGCGCCGTCGAGAGCGGCGAGCGCGCGCTCGAAACGGGCGTCGTCGTCGGCCGACAGGGTGAAGAGCGGGTCGCCGGCGCGCACGGCGTCGCCCGGCTTGGCGTGCAGGTCGATGCCGGCCGCGTGGATCACCGGATCCTCGGCGCGGGCGCGTCCGGCTCCCAGGCGCCACGCGGCGATGCCGAACGGCAGGGCATCCAGCCGAGACACCACCCCGTCGCGCGCGGCGGTGACGGTGTGCGTCTCGCGGGCGACCGGCGGGGATGCGTCGGGGTCGCCGCCCTGCGCGACGATCATGCGCCGCCAGGCGTCCATCGCGGCGCCGCCGGCGAGCGCGCCCTCGACGTCGGCGTCGGGCAGCCCGGCGAGCGCGAGCATCTCCCGGGCGAGGGCGATCGTGAGCTCGACGACGTCGGCGGGACCGCCGCCGGCGAGCACCTCGACCGACTCGCGCACCTCGTTGGCGTTGCCGATGGCGAGGCCGAGGGGCGTGTTCATGTCGGTGAGGAGCGCCGTGGTCGCCACCCCGGAGTCGGTGCCGAGGGCGACCATCGTGCGGGCGAGCTCGCGCGCACGATCGATGTCCTGCATGAACGCGCCCGAGCCGAACTTCACGTCGAGTACGAGGGCGGCCGTGCCCTCGGCGATCTTCTTCGACATGATGCTCGAGGCGATCAGCGGGATGGCCTCGACGGTGCCGGTCACATCGCGTAGCGCGTAGAGCTTCTTGTCGGCGGGGGCGAGCCCGGAGCCGGCGGCGCAGATGACAGCGCCGACGCCGGCGAGCTGCGCGGTGAGCTCCTCGTTCGACAGCGCCGCGCGCCATCCGGGGATCGACTCGAGCTTGTCGAGCGTGCCGCCCGTGTGCCCGAGCCCACGGCCCGAGAGCTGGGGCACGGCGACGCCGAACGAGGCGACGAGAGGAGCCAGCGGCAGGGTGATCTTGTCGCCCACCCCGCCCGTGGAGTGTTTGTCGACGGTGGTCTTGCCGAGGCCGGCGAAGCTCATCCGCTCCCCCGACGCGATCATCGCGTCGGTCATCACACGGATCTCGTCGCGCTCCATGCCGCGCAGCAGCACCGCCATCGCGAACGACGCCATCTGGGCGTCGGACACGTAGCCGCGCGTGTATGCGTCGACCATCCAGCGCAGCGCGTCCTCGGGCACGGCGCCGCCGTCACGCTTCGTGCGGATCACATCGACCGCGTCGAACGGCTCCACGCTCACTGGGCGTACTCCTCGAGCTCGCGGGGACCGAAGGCATCCGGAAGCACCTGCTCGATCGTGCGGACA
This sequence comes from Microbacterium sp. 4NA327F11, assembly GCF_005503465.1. NCBI lineage: Bacteria > Bacillati > Actinomycetota > Actinomycetes > Micrococcales > Microbacteriaceae > Microbacterium > Microbacterium sp. 4NA327F11. Next base: position 13,252 of record NZ_SCOB01000014.1, read on the forward strand.
CCCGACACGGTCTGGAGCAGCATCCCGGGCGCCGAGAACTCGAACAGCAGCTGGCGGCAGCGCCCGCACGGCATGAGCGTCGCGCCGTGACCGTCGACGCAGGTGAACGCCACCAGTCGTCCGCCGCCGGTCATGTTCAGGTTCGAGACCAGACCGCACTCTGCACACAGGCCCACGCCGTACGACGCGTTCTCCACGTTGCATCCCGACACGATGCGACCGTCGTCGGTGAGGGCCGCCGCCCCCACGGGGAAGTTCGAGTACGGCGCATACGCGCGGCGCATCGCGTCGTTCGCGGCGACGCGCAGGGCGTCCCAGTCGATGTCGGGCATGGCTGACCTCCGTGGTGTGGGGTGCGAGGGGTGATGAACCGGATGCCGCGGGTCGCGGCATCCGGTTCATCACCCCTTGATGTACGGCTTGCCGGCAGCCGCAGGCCCCCGGATCTGACCGGCGAAACCGGCGACCGCGAGGATCGTGACGACGTAGGGCAGCATGAGCATGAACTCGCTGGGAATCGGGGTCTTCAGCACGGTCAGCAGATTCTGCAGGTTGGTGGCGAAGCCGAACAGCAGCCCCGCGAGCGCGGCGCGCACCGGGTCCCAGCGTCCGAAGATCACCGCGGCGAGGGCGATGAAGCCGAGGCCGGCGGTCATCTCCTTCGTGAAGTGCGGCACCGAGACGAGCGTGAAGTAGGCGCCTCCGATACCGGCGATCGCACCCGCCAGCGAGACGTTCCAGAAGCGCAGCGTGTTGACCCTGATGCCGACCGTGTCGGCCGCCTGCGGGTGCTCACCGACCGCTCGCAGGCGCAGGCCCCAGCGCGTGCGGTACAGACCCCATGCGACGAGGATCACGGCCGCGTACATGAGGTAGACGATGAACGGCTGATCGAACAGCACCGGACCGAGCACCGGGATGTCGCCGAGCACCGGGATCTTCCACCGCGAGAACGTCACGGGACTGTTCAGTGCCGCTTCGTTGTTCGCGAGCACGACGCCGTAGAGGAAGCTCGTCAGACCCGTCACCAGCACGTTGAGCACGACGCCGACGATGACCTGGTCGACGAGGTACTTGATGCTGAAGGCGGCCAGCACGAACGACACCAGCACACCACCCACCATGGCGCCCAGGAGCCCGATGAAGGGGTTCTGCGTGATGCTGCCGATGACGGCCGCCGCGAACGCGCCGAGCAGGAACTGCCCTTCGATCGCGACGTTCACGACGCCGACCCGTTCGCCGATCACGCCGCCGAGGGCGCCGAACACGAGCGGCACCGAGAGCGACATCGCACCGAAGAGCAGGCCCGTGACGGGAACGAGACCGCCCGCGGCCGACCAGGTGAGGAAGGCGAACACGGCCAGGATCGCGTAGACGATCGGCACGGCCAGGTTCGATCGGCGGTAGGCCGCGGCATCCAGCCAGGTCCAGACCGTGAGGAGCGCGAGGATCGCCGCCGTGATCCACGCCGTCGGCGCCGACGGTACGGCGACGTCGCCGAGGGCGATGACCGCCGCGTCGTCGCTCAGCCGGAAGACGCTCTGCCCGTCGCGCGGCGCGAACAGGAACAGGGCGGCGAGACCGACCGTGACGATCGTGAGGGTGACCGGGAGCTTGATGCGGCGTACCCGCACCACGAGGTGGGGCACCGCGGATGCCGCGAGGGTTGCGACGCTCATCGAGCCACCGCCTTCTTCGCCAGGCGGGCTTTCGCCCGCGCGGAACGCTCGGCCTCGTCCTTCGGGAGGAAGAAGATCGTGCGCACGAGCGGCGGCGCCGCGATGAACAGGACGATGAGCGACTGCACGACGAGCACGATGTCGACGGGGATGCCCTCGCTCGCCTGCATGGTGAACGATCCGGACTTCAGCGCACCGAACAGGATGCCGGCGGCGAAAGTGCCCCACGCCGAGCTGCGCCCCAGCAGCGCGACGGTGATCGCATCGAAACCGATGCCGGCGTCGATGCCGCCGTCGAACCCGCTCGTGACCGTTCCCATGATCTGGTTCATGCCGGCAAGTCCCGCCAGCGCGCCCGCGAACAGCATCGCGTAGACGTAGACGCGCTTGACGTTGATGCCCGCGGCGCGGGCTGCGTGAGGGTTCTCGCCGACGGCCCGCATGCGGAAGCCGAGGCTCGAGCGCTCGATGAGCCACCACACGAAGATCGTCGCGATGATGACCACCACGAAGCCCCAGTCGAGGCGCGGGAACTGCTCGCCGAACAGCGCCGGGAACTGCGCCGTCTCGGGCGTCGGCGCCGAGATCGGCTGGTTGGTGCCCGGCTTCTGCAGCAGGCCGGGGGTGCGCACCAGCCACGACACCAGGTAGTAGGCGACGTAGTTGAGCATGATCGTGAGGATGACCTCATGGGCGCCGGTGCGCGCCTTGAGGAGCCCGACGATGCCGCCCCAGATCGCACCTCCGGCGATGCCCGCGAGGAGCGTCACGGGGATGTGGATCCACATCGGCAGGTTCAGGTTGAAGGCGACCAGCGCCGCGGTCGCCGCGGCGATCAGCATCTGACCGCGCGCGCCGATGTTGAACAGGCCGACCCGGAACGCGAGTGCGACGCCGAGCGCCGCCGCGATCAGCGGTGTCGCGAACCCGAGTGTGTTGGTCAGCGGGCGGATGGCCGCCTCGAAGGTCGGCGCGGTCGCGTTGAAGATCGACCCGCGGAACATCGCGTCGTACGCGCCGTAGATCGAGGTCCACAGCGCGACGAACGTGTCGCCGGGGCGGGCGAAGAAGTAGCCGGCCGCGGCCTGCACCTTCGGGTCGGTGACGGCGATGAGGATGCCGCCGATGAGCATCGCGAGGACGACCGCCAGGATCGTGGTGACGACGCTCCCCCGCAGGATCTCGCGGATGAGCTGGTTCGAGCGGGGCGGCGGCGGCACAGCGGCGCCCGCGACCGGTGCCGCGGGGCCGTCGGCGGTCACCGCGTGGCCGGTGAGGGGACCGGATGCCGCGGGCAGCTGCTCGCCGCCGGCGTCGGGGGTGGTGCTCCCGGGGGTGTTGTCGTTCACGCCGCTGCCTCCCCGGCCATCATGAGTCCGAGCACGTCGCGGGGCGTGTCCCCCGGGACGATGCCGACGATCGCGCCGCGGTACATGACCGCGATCCGGTCGGCGAGGGCGGTGACCTCGTCGAGCTCGGTCGAGACGACGATCACCGGGATGCCGGCGTCGCGCGTGTCGATGATGCGCTTGTGGATGAATTCGATCGAGCCGACGTCGACGCCGCGGGTGGGCTGCGAGGCGAGGAAGAGCTTGAGCTCGCGGTTGAGCTCGCGCGCGATGACGACCTTCTGCTGGTTGCCGCCCGACAGCGCGCCGGCGCGCGTCTGGGGTCCCTGGGTGCGGATGTCGAACTCGGCGATCCGGTCGCGGGCGAAGCGATCGAGCGCTCCGCGGCGAATGGTCCCCGCGACGCTGAACGCGGCATCCGCAGAGCGATCGAGGATGAGGTTCTCGGCGACCGAGAACGAGCCGACCAGACCGTCGTGCGTGCGGTCCTCGGGCACGAACCCGACACCTTCGTCGAGGATGCCGCGCACACTCTTGCCGACGAGCTCCACCGAGCCCAGCCGCACCGACCCGGTGACGCGCGCCTGGAGGCCGACGATGGCTTCGGACAGTTCGGTCTGGCCGTTGCCCTGCACACCGGCGATCGCCAGCACCTCACCGGGGCGCACGTCGAAGCTGACGTCGTCGACGACGACGACGCCCGCGGGGTCGATGACGCGCAGGTCGCGCACGGCGAGCCCGCCCTCACCGGGGGTCGCCGCATCCTTCTGCACGCGCAGCTCGACGGCGCGACCCACCATCATCGACGCCAGCTCGGCGTTCGACGCGGTGGGGCTCGCCTCGCCGACGACCGTGCCGAGGCGCACCACGGTGATGCGGTCGGCGACCTCGCGCACCTCGCGCAGCTTGTGGGTGATGAACACGATCGATGTGCCCTCGTCGCGCAGCTGGCGCATGATCGCCATGAGCTCGTCCGTCTCCTGCGGGGTGAGCACAGCTGTCGGCTCGTCGAACACGAGCACGCGCGCGTTGCGGGAGAGCGCCTTGATGATCTCGACGCGCTGCTGCACGCCGACGGGGAGGTCCTCGACGCGGGCATCGGGATCGACGTCGAACCCGAACCGGTCGGCGATCTCGCGCACCCGCGCTCGCGCCTTCGCGAGGTCGAGTGTGCCGAGACCCTTGGTCTCTTCATGGCCGAGCATGACGTTCTCGGCGACCGTGAAGACGGGGATGAGCATGAAGTGCTGGTGCACCATGCCGATACCGGCGCGCATCGCGTCGCCGGGACCGCGGAAGTGCTGCACCTCGTCATCGAGGAGGATCTCGCCCTCGTCGGCCTGGTACAGGCCGTACAGCACGTTCATGAGCGTGGACTTGCCGGCGCCGTTCTCCCCCAGGAGAGCGTGGATCTCGCCCGCCTCGACCGTGAGGTCGATGTGGTTGTTGGCGACGAGTGCTCCGAACCGCTTCGTGATGCCACGGAGTTCGAGCTTCATAAGTGCACCTTATCGATCGAGGTGTCGTGGACAACGGACTGCGGCCGGGGGCGCTGACGCGTCCCCGGCCGCAGCTGGGTGATCAGATCACTTGGGCGAGCTGGGCGACGTCACCGTGAGGGTGCCGGCGATAATCTCGCTCTGGAGCTTCGCGAGCTCGTCGGTCAGACCGGCCGGGAGCTTGCTCGTGAAGTCGTGGAAGTCGGCGAGACCGACACCACCGTTGGCGAGCGTGCCCACGTACGGGGTCGGGTCGTACTTGCCCGCGGCCGCCGCGATCACCGTGTCGCGCACGGCGTTGTCGACGTGCTTGGTGATCGAGGTGAGCAGCACCGAGGCGACCGAGGGGTCGGCGACGGCGAGGTCGGAGTCGACACCGAGCATGACGGTGTTCTTGCCCGACTCCTTGATCGCCTGAGCGGCGCTCTGGTAGATCGGTCCGCCGACGGGGAGGATCACGTCGACACCCTGGTCGAGGATGCTCTTCGCGGTCTGCTTCGCGGTGTCGTTCGCCTCGAAGCCGCCGGTGAAGACGCCCTTCTGCGAGGCGACGTCCCAGCCGAACGTCTGGACGTTCGCGCCCTTGTCGGTGTTGTACTTCTGCACGCCGTCGATGAAGCCGTCCATGAAGATCGTCACCGGCGGGATCTGCATGCCGCCGAAGGTGCCGACCTTGTTCACGCCGTCCTGCGCCGACCACGCCGCGGCGGCGTAGCCGCCGAGGTAGCCCGCCTCGACCGTGTTGAACAGCAGCGGCTTGATGTTGGGGGCATCCGTCTTGCCGTCGTTGTTGAGGTCGGCGCTGTCGTCGACGATCGCGTACTGCAGGTTCGGGTTCGCGAGGGCGGACTTCACGGTGTCGGCGGCCAGGTTGAAGCCGACCGAGATGATCAGCGTGCAGTTCGCGGCGACGAGGCTCTCGAGGTTGGGCGCGTAGTCGTTCGCGGAGCTCGACTGCACCTCGACCGGGGTGACACCCAGGGTCGCGGCAGCCTCGTCGAGACCCTTCTTGGCGTACTCGTTGAACGACTTGTCGTTCCAGCCGCCCGCGTCGGAGACGATGCACGGCTTGAAGCCCGCGACAGCGGGAGCGGTGGTGGTGCTGGTGGCCGTCGGCGCGGATCCGCAGCCGGCGAGAGCCACGAGAAGCCCGGCGGCGGTGGCTGCGCCGGCGATCTTCTTGGTGGTTGAGATGGTCACTCGTTCCTCCATAATCGGTACCCCGCGGATGTCGCGGGGAGTCGGGACGAGTCGAAGTTACCTATCGCGTCGGGCGAATTGTTGTCCTGGCCAACACCTGGTACGGAATGGTTACAAACACTTAACAGAACGCCGCGAAATGCTCATGTGCGCCATCGGGCCGCGCTCGGAGCGCTCGGTCAGAGCACGTCGCCCTGACCGCTGAGCTTGAGGGCGTCGACGATCCCCTTCACCTTCTGCGCGTGCTCGCTCGTGGTCACCAGCAGCGCGTCCTCGGTGTCGACGACCACGATGTCCTGCACGCCGATGACGCTGATGACACGAGAGGTCTGCGAGACGACGATCCCGCTCGACGCGTCGGCGAGGATGCGGGCGTTCTCCCCCAGAATCGCGAGCTCGTTCTTGCGGCCGCTGCTGTTGAGCTTGGCGAGGCTGGCGAAATCGCCCACGTCGTCCCAGTCGAAATGGCCGGGCACGACGGCGAGTCGCCCCTTCGCGGCGGCGGGCTCGGCGACCACGTAGTCGATCGCGATCTTCTTCAGGCGCGGCCAGATGCGGTCGACGGCGGGGCCTCGACGATCACGGTCGTCCCACGCCTCCGCGAGCTCGATGAGTCCGGCGTGCAGCTCGGGCTCGTTCGCCTCGATCTCGGCGAGGAGCACGTCGGCCCGGGAGATGAACATGCCCGCGTTCCAGAGGTAGCCGCGATCGGCGAAGTAGCCGCGCGCGGTCTCCGCGTCGGGCTTCTCGACGAACGCGTCGACCAGCGCCGCCTCCGGAGCACCGGCGACGGTCAGCATCTGACCCTTGCGGATGTAACCGAAACCGACCGACGGCTCGGTCGGCTGGATGCCGATCGTGCACACGTATCCCTCGCGCGCGACGGCGACGGCCTGCTCCACGGCCCAGGTGAACACCGGGAGCACCTTGATGACGTGGTCGGCCGCGAACGATCCGATGATGACGTCGGGCTCCCGACGCACGAGGATGGCGGCGGCGAGCCCGATGGCGGCGGTCGAGTCGCGCGGTTCCGACTCGAGGATGACGTTGCGGTCGAGCACGCCGGGAAGCTCCGCCTCCACCGCCGCGCGATGCGCACGCCCGGTGACGACGGCGATGCGGTCGTGCCCGGCGAGCGGCTCGAGACGGTTCCAGGTGTCGCGGAGCAGGGTGTGCCCCGACCCGGTCAGGTCGTGGAGGAACTTGGGTGCGTCGGCACGCGACAGCGGCCAGAGTCGTGATCCCACCCCTCCGGCGGGGATGACGGCGTAGAAGTCGGGGATCGGCTCGGTCATGGCCACAGAGTAGCGGTGTCGGATGACGCTCCCGTTTATCTCGATATCAAGACAGTTAGGTCTGCCTAACGCGAACCGATGCACATGCTCGGCATAGGATGAGACCCAGCGCCCGAGTGACGCCAGGGGGCTCTGCCTCCGGGGGCAACGTCTGCCCCGACCGTGTTCGAACAGGGAGGACCGTCGTGTCTGCACCAGCGCGTGTCACGCCGCAGATCTCGGAAACCACATCGAAAGTCCCGCGCGGAACGCTGTACCGCGGACACGAGGGCATGTGGTCGTGGGTACTGCACCGGATCACCGGCGTCTCGATCTTCTTCTTCCTGCTGGTGCACATCCTCGACACCGCGCTCATCCGGGTCTCCCCCGATGCGTACAACGCGGTGATCGGCACCTACAAGAACCAGGTCATGGGCGTCGGCGAGACGATCCTGGTCGCCGCGATCACCTACCACGCGTTCAACGGCCTGCGCATCATCCTGGTCGACGCCTGGTCGAAGGGCGCCAAGTACCAGCGTCAGCTGTGGTGGGTCGTGCTGGTGATCTGGCTGATCACGATGCTCGGCTTCGCGCCCATCCACCTCATGAACGTCTTCTCGGCGACGGGAGGGGGGCACTGATGACCACCATCGCCGACCCGCGCGCCCCGCACACCGCGCCGCGCCGCACGGGCCTCAACCTCGAGAAGTGGGGCTGGATCTACATGCGCGTCTCGGGCGTGCTGCTGATCGTGCTCATCTTCGGCCACCTGTTCGTGAACCTCCTCACGGGCGAAGGCATCCACCAGATCGACTTCGCGTTCGTCGGCGGGAAGCTCTCCTCGCCGTTCTGGCAGTGGTGGGACGTGCTGATGCTGTGGCTGGCCCTCATCCACGGCGCCAACGGCATGCGCACAGTGACCAACGACTACGTCACCCACAACGGCGTGCGACGCACGCTCATCTGGGCGATCTGGCTCGTCGCGGCCTTCCTCATCCTCCTCGGCACGCTCGTCGTCTTCACATTCGACCCGTGCCCGGCCGGCGCCGCCGCCAACCTTCTCCCCGACTTCTGCAGCGCTTCCTGAGCCTCACCGATTGCGATCATGACGACTGACACCGCCTCCGACACCGCGCCCGTCCTGAAGGACGGGGTCTACTACCACCAGTTCGACATCGTCATCGTGGGCGCCGGTGGCGCCGGCATGCGCGCGGCGATCGAGGCCGGTCCGGGCGCCCGCACGGCGGTCATCTCGAAGCTCTACCCGACGCGCTCCCACACGGGTGCGGCGCAGGGCGGCATGGCGGCAGCGCTCGCCAACGTCGAAGAGGACTCGTGGGAGTGGCACACCTTCGACACCGTGAAGGGCGGCGACTACCTCGTCGACCAGGATGCGGCCGAGATCCTCGCGAAGGAGGCCATCGACGCCGTCATCGACCTCGAGAACATGGGCCTGCCGTTCAACCGCACGCCCGAGGGCAAGATCGATCAGCGCCGGTTCGGCGGACACACCGCCGACCACGGCAAGACCCCCGTGCGCCGCGCGTGCTACGCGGCCGACCGCACGGGTCACATGATCCTGCAGACGCTGTTCCAGAACTGCGTGAAGCTCGGCATCAACTTCTTCAACGAGTTCTACGTGCTCGACCTCGTGACGGTGAAGGATGCGGACGGCTCGACGAAGGTCGCGGGCGTGGTCGCCTACGAGCTCGCCACGGGCGACCTGCACGTGTTCCAGTCGAAGGCCGTGATCTTCGCGACCGGCGGCTTCGGCAAGATCTTCAAGACCACCTCCAACGCCCACACCCTCACGGGCGACGGCGTCGGCATCATCTGGCGGAAGGGCCTGCCGCTGGAGGACATGGAGTTCTTCCAGTTCCACCCGACCGGCCTCGCCGGGCTCGGCATCCTCCTCACCGAGGGAGCCCGAGGCGAGGGCGCCATCCTGCGCAACATGTCGGGTGAGCGCTTCATGGAGCGCTACGCCCCCACGATCAAGGACCTCGCGCCGCGCGACATCGTGAGCCGCTGCATGGTGCAGGAGGTCGCGGAGGGCCGCGGCGCCGGTCCTCACCGCGACTACGTGCTGCTGGACTGCACCCACCTCGGCGCCGAGGTGCTCGAGACGAAGCTCCCCGACATCACCGAGTTCGCCCGCACCTACCTGGGTGTCGACCCGGTGGTCGAGCCCGTTCCCGTGATGCCGACCGCGCACTACGCGATGGGCGGCATCCCGACGAACAACAACGCCGAGGTGCTCAGCGACAACACGACCGTCGTGCCGGGCCTCTACGCCGCCGGCGAGTGCGCGTGCGTGTCGGTGCACGGCTCGAACCGCCTCGGCACCAACTCGCTGCTCGACATCAACGTGTTCGGCAAGCGCGCCGGCCGCAATGCCGTCGAGTACGTCAAGACCGCCGATTTCGTCGCCCTCCCCGAGGACCCCGCGAAGGAGGTGCGCGAGCTCATCGAGGGCCTGCGCACGAACGAGGGCACCGAGCGCATCGCGGTGCTGCGCAAGACGCTGCAGGACGAGATGGACCGCAAGGCGCAGGTGTTCCGCACCGACGAGTCACTCGGCGAGGTGCTGGAGGTCATCGAGGAGCTGCGCGAGCGCTTCAAGAACGTGCACGTCGACGACAAGGGCAAGCGGTACAACACCGACCTGCTCGAGGCCGTCGAGCTCGGATTCCTCCTCGACATCGCCGAGGTCGTCGTCGTCACCGCGAAGAACCGCAAGGAGAGCCGCGGCGGTCACATGCGCGACGACTTCCCGAAGCGCGACGACGAGAACTACATGCAGCACACGATGGCCTACCTCTCGGGCGACCCGCACTCGTCGAGCCCGGAGGACCACATCGCGCTCGGCTGGAAGCCGGTCGTCTTCACGAAGAACGAGGCCGGCGAGTTGCGTTATCCCCCGCTGGAGAGGAAGTACTGATGTCCACCGCTCTCGTCGATCCCGACGCCGTCGCGAACCTCGAAGAGGCGGACGACACCGGCATCCAGGCGTTCCTGGTCACCTTCATCGTGCGTCGATTCAATCCTGAGGTCGACGAAGAGCCGCGCTGGGTGGACTACGACGTCGAGGTCTACTCGACCGACCGCGTCCTCGACGCGCTCCACAAGATCAAGTGGGAGGTCGACGGCTCGCTGAGCTTCCGTCGCTCGTGCGCCCACGGCATCTGCGGTTCGGACGCGATGCGCATCAACGGCCGTAACCGCCTCGCCTGCAAGACCCTGATCAAGGACCTCGACATCTCGAAGCCGATCTACGTCGAGGCGATCAAGGGCCTGCCGCTGGAGAAGGACCTCATCGTCGACATGGAGCCGTTCTTCGCCTCCTACCGCGAGGTGCAGCCGTTCCTCATCTCCAGCTCGGTCCCCGAGAAGGGCAAGGAGCGCGTGCAGTCGATCGTCGACCGCGAGCGCTTCGACGACACGACCAAGTGCATCCTGTGTGCCGCGTGCACCTCGTCGTGCCCGGTGTTCTGGACCGACGGCCAGTACTTCGGACCGGCGGCGATCGTCAACGCGCACCGCTTCATCTTCGACTCGCGCGACGACGCAGGCGACGTGCGTCTCGACATCCTGAACGACAAGGAGGGCGTGTGGCGCTGCCGCACGACCTTCAACTGCACCGAGGCGTGCCCCCGCGGCATCCAGGTGACGCAGGCGATCGCCGAGGTCAAGCAGGCGGTTCTGCGCGGCAAGCCGTGAGGTGATGGCGGTGCCGCTCGCTCCTTCCCCCGGCAGTGAGCGGATGCCGCGCGCCTCCCGCGTGGCGGTGACCGCCGCCTACGCGACGCAGGGTCTCGGCTACGCGGTGGTCGTCACGTCGTTGCCGACGTTGAAGAACCGGCAGCAGATCGACGACACGGTCGTGAGTCTGATCATCCTGGGGGTGTGCGTCGCCGCCGCCGCCGGATCGGTGCTGGCCGGTGCGCTGGCGACTCGGCTGGGCGGGCGCGTGGCGCTCTCGGCGGGGTTCGTGCTGCAGGCGATCGCCCTGCCGGTGGCGGCGGTGCCCGTGCCGTTTCCGGTGTTCGTGGCGGCCTTCGTCGTCTACGGCGTGGGTCTCGGATGCGTCGACGCGGCGTCGGCGATGCAGGGCGTCGTGGTGCAGCGGGCGTACGGCCGGTCCCTGCTCGGCGGGTTCTTCGCCGCCTACACGGCGGCCGCGATCGTCGGCGCCCTGCTGGTGTCGGCCTTCGCGCTGACCCCGACGACGGCAGGCGTCGCGCTCGGTGTCGGGGCGGCGATCGCGCTGCTCGTCGCTCTCGCGGGGCTGCGCTTCTTCGCCCGGGAGGCGGCGCCCGAGACCGCTGTCGCCGCGGAGCGCACCGCGCTCCCCCACCGCGCGATCTGGGCGCTCGGATTCATCATCCTGGCCGCGTTCACCGTCGACTCGGCCGTGAGCACGTGGAGCTCGATCCTCCTCACGGACAACCTCGGCACGACACTTGCGCTCGCCCCGCTCGGCTACGCGCTCTACCAGGTGGTGATCCTGGTGACGCGCCTCGTGACCGACCGGCTGCTCGGCACGCTCCCTCGCGCCACGGTGGCAGCCGCCGCGGTCATCGTGTCGGTCATCGGATGCCTCGTCGTCGCCCTCGTGCCGGTCGGTGGTGCCGCGATCGCGGGCTTCGCCCTGGCCGGTGTGGCGGTCGGCGCCCTCGTGCCAATCACATTCGGCGCGACCGGCGAGCTCGATCCCGCGCGCAGCGACGAGATCATCGCGCGGGTCAACCTCTTCAACTACGCCGGCGCGATCGCGGGCGCCGTGCTGGTCGGGCTGCTCTCCGGCGGTCCCGCACTCGCCCTCGGTTTCCTGCTGCCCGCGGTGGCCCTCGCCGCCGTGCTGCCGGTTCTCCGACGGCTGCGGCGGCCCGCGGCATCCGTCACCGCGGCCGACGCTGGCTAGTCTGGCTCCGTGACCACCGACCGGGGTCGGACCGACCCGGCCGACGAGGAGCGCGAGCTCGCCGAGCGTGTGCGCGCCCGCCTGCAGGACGCGCAGCGGGTCGTGCGCGAGCGTCTCGACGAGCCGATCGCCCAGGCGACGCGGGTCACCCGGCGCACGCTCGGGTGGTTCCCCGTGCGGGTGTGGCGGCTCTTCCTGCAGCGCAACGGCCTGCTGCTCGCCGCCGGAATGAGCTATCAGTCGCTGTTCGCGATCTTCGCGGTGCTCTACCTCGCGTTCGCCGCCGTGGGTCTGTGGCTCGGCGGCTCTCCCCAGGCCGTGCAGGGTCTCATCGACCTCATAAACCGGTACATCCCCGGTCTCATCGGCGGCGAGTCGAGTCTGGTCAGCACCGACCAGGTGCAGGATGTCGCGAGCGGCGGGCGCGGCCTGCTGGGTGTGACCGGCGCCGTGGCCGCGATCGTCGTCATCTGGACGGCGATCGGTTTCGTGACCTACGCCCGCCGCGCGGTGCGCGACATCTTCGGCCTGCCCTACGACTCGAGGTCGTACGTGCTGCTGAAGGCACGCGACTTCCTCGCGGCGCTGGTGTTCGGCGTCGCGCTCCTGCTCGGCGCCGTGGTCGGCTCGTTCACGACCTGGGCGATCGATCTCGTGTGGTCGCTGCTCGGGCTGGACGGTGATTCGTTCTGGTCGAGCGTGAGCGTGCGCGGCGCGTCTCTGCTCGTCGCCTTCGTCATCAACTCAGCCGCCCTCGCGGCCCTCTACCGGTTCCTGATCGGCGCCGCGCTGCGATGGCGACGCATTCTGCCGGGGTCGCTCATGGGCGGCGCTGCGCTCGCGATCGTGCAGCTCGGCGCCGGGCTGCTGCTGCTCTACGCCCCGCGCAATCCGCTGCTCGCGACGTTCACGGCCTTCATCGGATTCCTGCTCCTGTTCCGGGTGGTCGGCGTGGTCATCCTCGTGGCCTCGGCGTGGATCGCTGTCGCCGCCGCCGACCGCCACGTCGCGATCGTGCCGACCTCCGACGCCGAGCGACGCGCGATCGAGCGTGAGGCTCGGCTGGTCGTCGCACGGGTCGACCTGCGGCGCGCACGCCAGGAGCAGACCGAGGCTCCCTGGTGGCGCAGTCGTGCCGCACGCCGCCGGGTCGCCCAGGCCGAACTCGAGGTGGAGCAGCTCGAGGCCGAGGACGGCGAGGACGTCGGAGGCCGCCGCTAGGGTGGAGCCCGTGCCCCGCTCCGTCCGCATCGCCAGTGTCAACGTCAACGGCATCCGGGCGGCGGTGCGCAACGGCATGACCGGCTGGCTCGACGGTGCCGGCGTCGACATCCTCACGCTGCAAGAGGTGCGCGCCGAAACGACGCACATCACCGAGCTGCTGCCCGGGTGGCACATCGTGCATGACGAGTCGCTCAGCAAGGGGCGATCGGGGGTCGCGGTACTGTCCCGCATCCCTGCGGCCGCATCGCGCATCGACCTCGGCGAGGGCGTGGACTCCCGGGGGCGCTGGATCGAGGCCGACCTCGAGGTCGACGGCGAGACCGTCACCGTCGTGAGCGCCTACGTGCACTCCGGGGAGGACGGCACCCCGCGCCAGGACGCGAAGTACGGCTTCCTCGACGCGATGACCGAGCGGATGTCGCGCCTCGCCGCCGGCGGTGCGCTCGTGCTCGTCACGGGCGATCTGAACGTCGGCCACCGCCCGCTCGACATCAAGAACTGGCGAGGGAACCAGAAGAAGGCCGGCTTCCTGCCGAAGGAGCGGGCCTATGTCGACCGGTTCCTCGGCGACGAGGGCGCACAGGTCGTCGGTGTCGACGGCTCGACCGGCACCGGTCTCGGCTGGGTCGACATCGGCCGCCGTCATGCGGGAGAGGTCGAGGGGCCGTACACGTGGTGGTCGAACCGCGGTCAGGCGTTCGACAATGACACCGGCTGGCGCATCGACTACCACCTGGCGACCGCCGCGCTCGCGGCACGCGAGAGCGGCTACCACGTGGCGCGGGCGGCGACCTACGCCGAGCGGTGGAGTGATCACGCCCCGGTCGTCGCCGACTACGCGATCGGTCGCTGAGAGCGCACTGTCGTCATGTCGGCCCTGCCGGTGCGGGGCCCGCCGCCGTCCGCATGCCGCGGGGCGCGGCATCCGACCGCTCTAGAATCGGGGAGTGACCAAAGCGCGTCTGTACTCGGGAATGCAGCCCTCCGCCGACTCTCTGCAGGTCGGCAACTACATCGGGGCCCTCCTGCAGTGGCGCGACCTTCAGGAGTCGTACGACGCGTACTTCTCGGTGGTCGACCTGCACGCGCTGACGCAGCCGTTCGACCCCGCCGAGATGCGTGAGAAGACCCGCCGAACGGCCGCGCAGTACATCGCGGCCGGCATCGAGCCCGCCAAGTCGACGCTGTACGTGCAGTCGCACGTCACCGCGCACGCCGAGCTCGCGTGGGTGCTCGGCACCCTCACCGGCTTCGGCGAGGCGAGTCGCATGACGCAGTTCAAGGACAAGTCGCAGCGCTACGGCACCGACGGCACCACGGTCGGACTCTTCACCTACCCGGTGCTGATGGCCGCCGACATCCTGCTCTTCCAGGCGTCGGTCGTGCCCGTCGGCGACGACCAGAAGCAGCACGTCGAACTCACCCGCGACCTCGCGGAGCGCTTCAACTCGAGGTTCGGCGAGACCTTCACCGTGCCCGTGCCGATGATCCAGCAGGAGACCGCACGCATCTACGACCTGCAGAACCCGACCGCGAAGATGTCGAAGTCGGCAGAGTCCGACGCGGGCGTGCTGTGGCTGCTCGACGAGCCGTCGGTGTCGGCCAAGAAGGTCATGCGCGCGGTGACGGACTCCGAGGGCTCGGTGCGCTACGACCGGGAGAACAAGCCCGGCGTCTCGAACCTGCTCGTGATCTACGCGGCCCTCACCGGACGCCAGATCCCCTCGATCGAGGACGAGTACGCGGGTCGTGGCTACGGCGACTTCAAGAAGGGCCTCGCCGAGGTCGTGGTGTCGGAGTTCGGTCCGGTGCGTGAGCGGGCGCTGGCGCTGCTGTCCGACGAGGCCGAGCTCGACCGGGTGCTCGCGGCCAACGCCGAGCGTGCGGCATCCGTCGCCGACGCGACCCTCGACGCGGTCTACGACAAGATCGGCCTGCTGCGCCGCCGGTGAGCCACCCGCCGCGGCGCGTCCCCGGTCTACGGTGTGCGGCAACTCCGGAGAATCTGGGGAATCAGCCCGGGACCCCCCGGCGACGCGTCCGAACTCCGGAGTTGCGGTCCACCTGTCCACGACGCACCCCGGAAACCGCGCCACGCAAGGCCGCGAGAGTGTGTTCCGGACGGAACAGCACGTCTTCGGCGAGGAGCCGCAGCGTGACGTACCCCCGCTCGGCCGCGGCCCGATCGCGCGCGCGATCTCGCCGCTGTGTGGCGACGTCGCCGTGAAATGCTCGACTGTCGCACTCGATGATGAGCCGACCTGCGACGAGGAGGTCGACACGCCCTACTCCCGTGATCCGCACCTGCACCTCGAACGGGACGCCGATACCCCGGAGCATCAGCCTCACCAACGTCTCGATGCCAGACTCCGCACGGCCATCGACGAGTGCCCGGAGTCGCTGCCACCTGTCCGGCAGGGCCGCGAACACCTGGCCAATCATCTCCTCGTCGAGGAGACCGAGATGCAACGCGCTGTCGAGCGTGGCGACCGCGTCGCGCGGCGACTGGCAGCGCACAGCCTGCACGATCGCGCCGACGAGATCGGTGCCGAGGCGGGTCGGATCGGCGGAGTCACCGCGCCAATGGGCGCGCACGTCCTTCGGGCGATGCGGCAGCCGACTTGCGTGCGGCTCAACCTGCAGGTGAAGCCCGTGCGATCGGGCCACGAACACTCCGACCTCACGGAGGAGGCTCACGCAGTCGAGGCGCCCGCCGAGCCGGGCGGCGCGCACCACCGGGTCGGGGAGGTCGCCCGCCACGTATCGTCCCCGGCGAACTCTGATGATGTCGCCGTTCTGGACCATCCTTCGGCGTGTGCGCCGGGACAGCGCGGCGGTGTCGATCGTGCGGAAGAGCGCTGGCGTTGTCATCGGGGCAGAGTGCCCGACATCGACTGCTCGGTTGCGGCACCCCGAGGGTGCGGTGGAATTCACGAGGGCGCACGCTGTTCGGCAGGAGCCGGCGCGCAGGCGGCGACGCGGGGTGTCTCGAGGGGGCGCGGCGAGGGACTACCTCGGGCGCGGACTCGTGCCGCGGCGCGGCCGGCGCTGTGCCGTAACTCCGGAGATACGGAGAGATGCGCCGCATCCTCACCGGCGGAGACCTGAATCTCCGGAGTTACGGCACAGCGAGCTCGGGCAGCACCGGCGTGACTCGCCCGCACGCACCCCGCCGCTACTCTCGGGGCATGACCCCCGTCACGCTCCACACCGCCCGGCTCACGCTCTCGCCTCCGACGTCCGACGATGTCGACGCGATCTTCGCGGCGTGCCAGGACCCCGACGTGCAGCGCTACACGACCGTGCCGACGCCCTACCTGCGCGAGCACGCGGTCGGGTTCGTCGAGAAGGCCGCCGGGTGGTGGGAGGACGGCACGGAGCTCACCTGGGGCATCCGTCACGACGACGAGCTCGTGGGCATGATCGGTCTGCACCGCGTCGCGCGCGGAAACGCCGAGATCGGCTACTGGATGGCCCCGGGCGGCCGGCGCCGCGGGTTCCCGACGGAGGCCGCGCGCGCGGTCATCGCGTTCGGCTTCGCCGCCGACGGCGCGGCGCTGTCCCGCATCGAATGGCGGGCGGTCGTCGGCAACATCGGCTCCGCACGCCTCGCCCGCGCCGTGGGCATCCGCTACGAGGGCCTTCTGCGCCAGTCGTTGCTCAACGGCGCCGGCGAGCGCTTCGACGCCTGGGTCGGCGGACTGCTCGCGAGCGATGATCGGATGCCGCGGCCGTGGCCGCCGCTCGGGGACTGACCCGCTGGCATCCACCCGTGCGAGGATGGCCGCATGCCGGAGATGCCGGAGGTGCAGGGGCTCGTCGACTTCCTCGACGGGCGGCTGCGTGGGCGCACCTTCAGCACCGTGCGGGTGACGGCCGTCGCCGCGCTGAAGACGTTCGATCCGCCGGTGCATGCCTTGGAGGGAGCGGTCGTGTCCGGCGTGGCGCGGCACGGCAAGTTCCTCGACATCGCGGCCACCGCGGCAGCGGGCGACCTGCATCTCGTGTTCCACCTCGCCAAGTCGGGGTGGCTGCGCTGGTACGACGCACTCCCGGCGACAGTGATCCGCCCGGGCCGCAGCCCGATCGCCCTGCGGGTCGGCTTCGACGACGGTTCCGGGTTCGATCTCACCGAGGCGGCGACCAAGAAGTCGCTGGCGGTGTCGGTGGTGCGCCGCCCCGCTGACGTACCGCAGGTCGCGACCCTCGGGCCCGACCCCCTCGATGCCGCGTTCGATCTCGACGCCTTCGTGGCGCTGCTCTCCGGCCGTCGCACGCAGATCAAGGGGCTCCTGCGCGATCAGGCGACGATCGCGGGCATCGGCAACGCCTACTCCGACGAGATCCTGCACGCCGCGCACCTGTCGCCCTACGCGATCGCCGCGACCCTCGACGAGGCGACGGTCGCCCGGCTTTACGACGCGATGGTCGCGACCCTCGCCGAGGCGGTGGCCGAGGCATCCGGAAAGCCCCCGGCCGACCTGAAGGACGCCAAGCGGCGCGGCATGAAGGTGCACGGCCGGCGCGGCGAGACCTGCCCGGTCTGCGGCGACACGGTGCGGTCGGTGTTCTTCGCGGAGCGCTCGCTCGAGTACTGCCCGACGTGTCAGACCGGCGGCACCCCGCTCGCCGACCGGCGGATGTCGCGGCTGCTGCACTGAGCGGATGCTGCGGGTCCCCACATGTCGCGGAATGAATCCGTGTCAGCGGCGTTCAGTACACTCGAGTACAGCAACGTGCTCCGGGGTCGGTGAGAATCCGAACCGGCGGTGACAGTCCGCGAGCCGCGACATCCGTGCCACATCGGCACCGTCGCGGTCGACCCGGTGGAATTCCGGGACCGACGGTGATGAGGCGCTCAGGCGTCTCTAGTCCGGATGGGAGGAGGCACGCGCACCGCGGTGCGCTCGTCGACCCTGCCCGGAGTCCACACCGACAGGACGAGACGACATGAGCACGACCCCCGCCGAACACGCGGCGATGCGACGTGCCCTCGCACTCGCGGCCGAAGGCCCGCGCGGCGTCAACCCGCAGGTCGGCGCCGTGATCCTCTCCCCCACCGGCGACGTGCTCGCCGAGGGCTTCCACCGCGGCGCCGGAACCGCGCACGCCGAGGTCGACGCGCTCTCGCGGCTCGCCCCGGGCGAGGCGCAGGGTGCGACAGCGATCGTCACTCTCGAGCCGTGCAACCACACCGGCCGCACCGGCCCGTGCGCGCAGGCGCTGCTCGCCGCCGGCGTCGCCCGCGTGGTGTACGCGCTCCCCGATCCGACCGAGAACGCCCACGGCGGGGGCGACACCCTGCGCGACGGCGGCGTCGACGTGGAGTCGGGCCTCGAGGCGGATGCCGCGGCATCCCTGCTCGACTCGTGGCTGACCGTGCAGCGGCTCGGCCGTCCGCACGTCACCGTCAAGTGGGCGCAGTCGCTCGACGGCCGCGCGGCCGCCGCCGACGGCACGAGCCGCTGGATCACGGGAGCCGCGGCGCGCGCCGACGTGCACCGTCGCCGCGCCGAGGCCGACGCGATCGTGGCCGGCATCGGCACGATCCTCGTCGATGACGCGGCCCTCACCGCCCGTCACCCCGACGGCACCCTCTACGACCACCAGCCGTTGCCGGTCGTGCTCGGCGCCCGAATCGTGCCCGACCGTGCGCTCGTGCGCGCGCACCCGCGTGGATTCCTGCAGCGCGACGGTCACAACCTCTTCGGCGAGCACCCCGGCGACGACCGCGCCGCATCCGTGCTGTCCGAACTGCGCGACCGCGGCGTGCAGCGCGTGTTCGTCGAGGGCGGCCCGACGATCGCGAGCGCGTTCCTGCGCGCCGGGCTCGCCGACGAGGTGCTCGCCTACATCGCCCCGACGCTCATCGGTGCGGGCTCCGACGGGCGGGACAACCCCGCACTGCGGGTGATCGGCGTCGACACGATCGCCGACCAGCGCCGCCTCGCCCTCACCCACCTCGAGCGGCTCGGCGACGACCTGCTGGTCGTCGCGGTGCCCGCGGCGTCCGAGACCACCTCTGAGAAGGAGAGCTGATGTTCACCGGCATCGTGGAAGAGATCGGCACCGTGACGGATGTCTCGCCCTCGGGCGACGGCGCACGGTTCACCGTGCGGGCGCCCGCGGCGGTGTCCGACGCGCACCACGGCGACTCGATCGCGATCTCGGGCGTGTGCCTCACCGTCATCGACCAGGGCGACGACTGGTTCACCGCCGACGTGATGCGCCAGACGCTCGACGTCACGACCCTCGCGAGCGTCGGCGCCGGCACCCCCGTCAACGTCGAGCGCGCGACGAGCGCGGGCGGACGGCTGGGCGGCCACATCGTGCAGGGCCACGTCGACGGCACCGGCGCACTGCTCGAGGTGCGCCCGGGCGCCCAGTGGCGCGTGCTGCGCATCTCGCTGCCCACCGAGCTCGCGCCCCTCGTCGTCGACAAGGGATCGATCGCGGTCGACGGCACGTCACTGACCGTGAGCGCGGTCAGCGAGCCCGCGGCATCCGTCCCCTGGTTCGAGGTCTCGCTCATCCCCGAGACCCTCGAGGCGACGACGCTCGGCCGCCGCGCTGTCGGCGACGCGGTGAACCTCGAGACCGACATCCTCGCCCGCCACGTGCGCCGACTGCTGGCCTTCCCGGCCGCCGGCGCCCCGATCACCCCCGCTGCATCCCCCGAAGAAGGAGGCTCCCGATGAGCCTGTCGACCATTCCCGAAGCCCTCGAAGCCCTGCGTCAGGGCAAGCCCGTCATCGTCGCCGACGATGAGAACCGCGAGAACGAGGGCGACGCGATCATCTCCGCCGCCCTCGCGACCCCGGAGTGGATCGCGTGGATCGTGCGCCACTCCAGCGGATTCATCTGCGCCCCGCTCCCCGGCGAGTGGGCCGACCGCCTCGACCTCCCCCCGATGGTGCCGGTCAACCAGGACGCCCGCGGCACCGCCTACACGGTCAGCGTCGACGCCGCCGACCGCCAGTCGACGGGCATCAGCGCCTCGGACCGCGCGCACACCCTCAACGTGCTGGCCGACGCCGCGTCGACGCCGTCGAGCGTCATCCGCCCCGGCCACATCCTGCCGCTGCGCGCCGTCGACGGCGGCGTGCGCGAGCGCGCCGGTCACACCGAGGCAGCTGTCGACCTGATGCGCCTCGCCGGGCTCCCCCCGGTCGGCGGCATCTGCGAGATCGTGTCCGACGACGGCAGCATGATGCGACTGCCCGGGCTGCTCGAGCTCGGCGAGACCGACGGTCTGCCGGTGATCACGATCGAGCAGCTGATCGCCTATCTCGACGAGGTCGAGCCGACGGATGCCGCGGCCTCCGGCCCGCGCCGTCGCGTCAGTCTGCGCGCCGAGGCGCTCGTGCCGACGTCACACGGCGTGTTCCGCTTCCTCGCCTACCGCGACCGCATCAGCGGCACCGACCACCTCGCCGTGGTCTCGGGCGAGCTCACCGAGGAGGCCCCGCTGGTGCGCGTGCACTCCGAGTGCCTCACGGGCGAGGCGTTCGGCTCGCTCAAGTGCGAGTGCGGCCCGCAGCTCGACGCCGCCCTCGACGTCATCGAGCAGGACGGCGGCATCGTCATCTACATGCGCGGCCACGAGGGTCGCGGGATCGGCCTCATCAACAAGCTGCGCGCGTACAGCCTGCAGGAGCGCGGACTCGACACCGTCGACGCGAACCTCGCCCTGGGGCTCCCGGCCGACGCCCGGGACTACGCGGCGGCCGCCGGCATCCTCTCGGACCTCGGCGTCGCGCGCGTGCGGCTGTTGACGAACAACACCGACAAGGTCGCGCAGCTGCGCCGCCTGGGCGTCGACGTCGTCGAGCAGGTTCCGC
Source organism: Microbacterium sp. 4NA327F11 (assembly GCF_005503465.1). Lineage (NCBI taxonomy): Bacteria > Bacillati > Actinomycetota > Actinomycetes > Micrococcales > Microbacteriaceae > Microbacterium > Microbacterium sp. 4NA327F11. The sequence continues at coordinate 34,242 of NZ_SCOB01000014.1, forward strand.
TGATCGTCGGGGTCGGGCCCGCGAACCAGGGCTACCTCGAGACCAAGCGCGACCGCATGGGTCACATCATCGCCGACGGCGCTCTCGCCGAGGCGCTCGCCACCACCGCCGCCCACCAGGCGGCCCCCAGCACCGAGGCGAACGCCCGATGAGCGGACACGGCGCCCCGCGCACCGCCGATCAGATCGACGCGACCGGCATCGAGGTCGTCGTCATCGCCGGCACGTGGCACGAGACGATCACCGACGGACTCATCGCCGGAGCGGCCCGCACGCTCGACGCCGCCGGCGCCACCTGGCGGCTCGTGCGGGTGCCCGGGTCGTTCGAGCTTCCGGTCGTGGCGCAGGCTGCACTCACAAGCGGAGCCGACGCGGTCGTCGCCCTCGGGGTGATCATCCGCGGCGGGACCCCGCACTTCGACTTCGTCGCGTCGGCCGCGACCGACGGGCTCACCCGCGTCGCGCTCGACACCGGGAAGCCGGTCGGATTCGGGGTGCTCACCCTCGACGACGAACAGCAGGGCATCGACCGCGCGGGCCTCCCCGGGTCGACCGAGGACAAGGGCGCCGAGGCGGCGGATGCCGCGCTGCGCACCGCGCTCACGCTGCGCGAGCTGCGCGGGGCCTGACACGGATCGGCGTCGCGCGCCGAGGGGCGCGACGCCGAACGGGCCTCAGGGCTTCCAGATCATCAGCACGACGATCGCGACGAGCAGCAGGGTGACCACACCGCTGACGCCGGCGATCGCGCCGTAGCCGGCGGGCTTCGCCGCGGCATCCGCCCCCGCCGCCTCGATGGCGTCGGCCCCGGCGCGCAGGCGCGGGACGAGCAGGAACACCGCCAGCAGGAACGCGACGGCGTACAGGATGATCGAGATCAGGATCCACGGGGTCGTGAACGTCAGCTGATACTTCGGATCGGCCATGCCCATGGCGCCGAACCCGAAGACGAACGTGAGCAACGACAGCCATGCGAAGACCATCGTCGAAGTGGCGAGGGTGCGCACCGAGTCGACGTTGCGGATGCGCAGCGCCCGCAGGGCGGTGTGCGGGAGGATCGCGAGCGGTCCGACGATGAAGACGGCCGTGCCGACGTGCAGGATTCCGAGAAGCGTGTCCATACCTTCATCGTAGGTGAAGGTATCGCTGGGGCCGCTCCCCGGACGGTGAGGACCGCGAATCCGACAGGTGTCGCCGAAGAGTAGGCTGAACACCTGGTCCGCGTCACCCATCCCGTGGCGCCCCGGTCCCGGCCCTCGCACACCCGCGAGGTGCGTCGCCTCCGGCACCGCTCCCCTCCTCCCTTCTCTGTACGCAGGTTTTGCATGTCTACGGCTGTCTCGTCCGCACCTTCCTCCGCTCCCGCACCCGCCAATCCGCGCTCGCGCGTCATCACGGCGAGCCTCATCGGCACCACGATCGAGTTCTACGACTTCTACGCGTACGCCACGGCGGCGGTGCTCGTGTTTCCGGTGCTGTTCTTCCCCACCGGCAACGACACCGCGTCGCTGCTCGCCTCGTTCGGCGTCTTCGGCGCCGCGATGGTCGCACGACCCATCGGCGCCGTCGTGTTCGGCCACTTCGGCGACCGGTTCGGCCGCAAGGCCACCCTCGTCACGTCGCTGCTCACGATGGGCATCGCGACGTTCCTCATCGGCTGCCTGCCCACCTTCAACCAGATCGGCGTCTGGGCGGCCGTGCTGCTGCTGATCCTTCGCCTCGCGCAGGGCTTCGCGCTCGGCGGGGAGTGGTCGGGCGCCGCCCTCGTGGCGACCGAGAACGCACCAGCCGGCAAGCGTGCCTGGTACGGCACCTTCCCGCAGCTGGGCGCCCCCATCGGCTTCATCATCGCCAACGGCGTGTTCCTGGTCATCAACTTCGCCCTGCCCCACCCCGACGGCGGCGCGCAGCGCTCGGAGGCCTTCCTCAGCTGGGGATGGCGCGTGCCGTTCCTCTTCTCCGCCGTCATGGTCATCATCGGCCTGTGGGTGCGTCTGCGTCTGGTCGAGTCGGAGACGTTCACGAAGGCCGAGAAGACCGGCGCGATCCGCAAGTTCCCGCTCGGCGAGGTGCTGCGGCGCCACTGGTGGCACCTGGTGCTCGGCACGTTCATCATGCTGGCGACCTACGTGCTCTTCTACCTGATGACGAGCTTCACCCTCTCGTACGGCACCAAGGCCACTCTCGCGACGGCGAGCGCGGCCGCACAGAAGGCCGCGGAGGCGGCCGGCAAGGTGTTCGATCCCGCGGCGTTCGCCGCGAGCTATGTGCCCGGCCAAGGCTTCGCCTACACCGACTTCGTCATCATGCAGATCATCGGCGTGGTCTTCTTCGGCATCTTCACGCTGATCTCCGGCCCCCTCGCCGACGCGATCGGACGCCGCAAGCTGCTGATCTGGGTGACGGTCGGCATCATCGTGTTCGGCCTCACCTTCTCGGTGTTCCTCGCGCCGTACGCCGACCCGAAGCTCACCGGGGCGCTCACGCAGGCGTTCCTCGTGTTCGGCTTCGTGCTGATGGGCTCGACCTTCGGCCCGATGGGCGCGATCCTGCCGGAGCTGTTCCCCACGAACGTGCGCTACACGGGCTCGGCGATCTCCTACAACGTGTCGTCGATCCTCGGCGCGGCGCTCGCCCCCATCGTGGCTGTGGCCCTCTGGGCCGCCGCGGGCGGTTCGCCGTGGCTCGTCGGGCTGTATCTGACCGGATGCTCCGTGCTCACCCTCATCGCGCTGCTCCTGTCGCGCGAGACGAAGGACGCCTCGTACGACGACAACATCGGCGTGGGATCGACGGGTTCCCTCTGAACCGCGCACCACGACAGAACGCGGATGCCGCGGGGCCGGGCGCCCCGCGGCATCCGCGTTCTGTGCGACGTCAGTCGAGGAATAGCGCGCGCAGTCGCGTCGTGGTGAAGACGAGCCCGACGGTGATCATCGCCACGAAGTAGCCGACGTGGATGAGCATCGCCGGGGTGAGGATGCCGGTGGTGAGCCCGCGGATGAGCTCGACGCCGTGCCACAGCGGGAACGCCTGCACGATCCACTGCACCGGTTCGGGGTAGACAGAGAGCGGAAAGAACGTCGCCGAGAACAGGAACATCGGCAACAGCACGAAGTTGATCCAGTCCATCTGCTGGAAGGTCTTCATGTAGCTCGTGACCGCCATGCCGACGCTCGCGAATCCGAACGCGATCAGCAGCACCGCGGGGAGCGCGAGGAGCGCGGTGAACGAGAGATTGAGCCCGAGCACCTGCATGATCACCATGAAGCCGCAGGCGTAGAGGAGCCCCCGCAGCAGCGCGTAGAGGATCTCGCCGAGCGCGACGTCGAGCGGGCCGAGCGATGTGGCCAACATGCCCTCGTAGAGCTTGCCGTAGTTCATCTTGAAGAAGACGTTCCACGTCGAGTCGTAGATGGCACCGTTCATCGCCGACACCGCGAGGAGTGCCGGGGCGATGTAGGCGGCGTACGCGACGCTCTGGCCGTTGACCGTGACACCCGGGATGAGGGAGCCGAGTCCGACGCCCATCGCGAGCAGATAGAAGACGGGCTCGAAGAAGCCGGAGAGCACGACCACCCAGCTCGACGACCGCGCCGAGAGCAGACCGCGCTGCACGACGGACTGCGGGTTGCCGGCCCAGAGGGCCCGCACGCTGCCGGCGCGCACGGGTGCGGAGGCGACGGTGCTGGTCATCGCGAGAGCCTCCGTCCGAAGAAGTGGTGCGCCGCGAGCAGGCCGACCGCAGCCAGCACCACGAGGTAGCCGAGATGCACGGCGATCAGCCACGGCTCGATCGCGCGCCCGTAGGTCACCATGCGGGACAGCTCCGAGGCGTGCCACACGGGCGAGAGCCACCCGATCCACTGCAGCCAGCCGACGTTGCCGAGCGGGTAGAACGTGCCGGAGAACAGGAACAGCGGCATGAAGATGAACCGCTGCACGAGCGCGAACTGGCCGCGGTCGTCTTCGATGGAGGCCGCATAGGCCATGAGGGGGGCGCCGAAGGCGAGCCCGCCGAGCACGCCGGCGATGATCGACAGCCACCCGGTCTCGGGGTGCGGCACGGCCTGGAACACCCAGATGATCACGTAGTACGCGGCAACGACGATGAACATGCGCACGCAGGCGCCGGCGGCGACGCCGTTCACGATCTGCCGGGGCGAGAGCGGCGCGGCGTTGAACCCGAAGAAGTAGCGACGCCATTTGAAGCCCGCCATCACCGGATAGGTCGACTCCTCGGATGCCACGGCGACGGCCGCGGTGACGAGCAGGGCGGGCGCGACGAACACGACGTAGCGGACGTGCTGCGTGCCGTCGTCGATCGGCACCGCGATGAGCGCGGCGAGGCCGAGGCCGAGGCCGAGCAGGTAGACGATGGGCTGCCCGATCGCGTTGACGACGATCGTCCAGCCGTACGCGCGCATGGCGCGCAGCCAGTGCTCGAGCACGAACAGGGTGCCCGCCCGCCGGGGCGTGCGACCCCAGGCGAGCGCCTCGTCGCGCAGCTCGTCGAGGGTCGGGGTGGTTCTCAGCTCGCTCATTCGACCAGCGACCGTCCGGTGAGGCGCAGGAAGACGTCCTCGAGCGACGAGCGGCGCACGAGCGAGGTGACGGGCTCGAGTCCCAGGGCGTGGATGCGCTCGAGGGCCGCCTCGCCGTCGTCGGCGTAGATGAGGATGCGGTCGGGCAGCACCTCGACGCGATCGCCGATGCCGGCCAGCTGCGGCGCGACCTGCTCGTTGCGGTCGGAGCCGAAGCGCACCTCGAGCACCTCGCGACTCGAATGCTCGCGGATGAGGGTCGCGGGCGACCCCTCGGCCATGATGCGGCCCTTGTCGACGACGACCAGGCGGTCGCACAGCTGCTCGGCCTCGTCCATGTAGTGGGTCGTCAGCACGAGAGTCGTGCCCTGCTCCTTCAGCCGGAACAGCCGGTCCCACAGCACATGGCGCGCCTGCGGGTCGAGGCCGGTCGTCGGCTCGTCGAGCAGCAGGATGCGCGGCTCGTTGATGAGAGCCCGGGCGATGGTGAGGCGGCGCTTCATGCCACCGGAGAGCTGATCGACCTTGGCGGTGGCCTTGTCCTCGAGCTGCGCGAACGAGAGCAGCTCCTCGGCGCGCTCGCGGCAGACCTTTCCCGGCAGGCCGAAGTAGCGGCCGTAGATGTAGAGGTTCTCGCGCGCGTTGAGCTCGGCGTCGAGGTTGTCCTGCTGGGGCACGACGCCCAGGCGCGAGCGGATCTCGGGTCCGTAGCGGTCGGGATCGAGCCCCAGGATGCTGAGACTCCCCCCGGTGCGCGACGACACGGCGCCGACCATCTTCATGGTGGTCGACTTGCCCGCCCCGTTCGGCCCCAACAACCCGAACGACTCCCCGGCCGTGACCTCGAAGCTGAGTCCGTCGACCGCGACGAAGTCGGGCTTGCCCTTGACGCGGTAGGACTTGGCGAGGTTCTGAGCGGTGATCACGGGGGTTGGCACGCGATCCACCGTAGCCCGCGGCGGCGACATCGCCGGGTCGATTGTGAGCGGGACCCGGTGCGGGGCGATACTCGTGAGCGGTGCCGCATCCCCCGAGGCGCCCGTCGGGCACGTGGGGGCGCCGGCCGAGACCGATGAGGAAGTCATGTCCGCACCCGCCACCCCGCGTCGCAGCCCGTTCGCCCGTCCGTCGAAGGACGACGGTCCGCGCGCGAGCGTGCGGCAGCTCCTCCCCTTCCTCGCCGACCACCGCGGCACCCTCATCGCCGTCGCGCTGCTGAGCGTCGTCGGCGCGGTGACCACGCTCGCCCAGCCGCTCGTCGTGCAGCAGGTGATCGCCGAGGTGCAGTCGGGCACCGGGCTCGGCCCGCTCGTCTGGGCCATCGTGGCGCTCGTCGTCGTGACGTCGCTCATCTCCGGGTACCAGCACTATCTGCTGCAGCGCACCGGCACCGCGGTCGTCGCATCCAGCCGCCGCCGACTCATCGCCCGCATCCTGCGGCTCCCGATCGCCGAGTTCGACGCCCGCCGCACCGGCGACCTCGTCTCGCGGGTCGGCACCGACACGACTCTTCTCTATGCAGTGCTCACGCAGGGTCTCGCGGACGCCGTCGGCAACGCCCTCATCTTCCTCGGGGCGCTCATCGCGATGGCGGTCATCGACCCGGTGCTGCTGCTTCTGATCGTCATCGTGTTGGGCGCGTCGATCGGCGCTGTCGTGGTGCTCTCGGGGCGCATCCGCGTTGCGACGCGTGCGCAGCAGGCGAAGGTCGGCGAGCTGGCCTCGGGCGTCGAGCGCGCGATCGGGTCGATCCGCACCGTGCGGGCGGCGGGCGCGACCGAGCGGGAGACGGCGAGCGTCACCCGCCTCGCCGACGAGGCGTACACCGTGGGGGTGCGCATCGCGAAGGTGTCGGCGCTCGTGGTTCCGGTCGCGGGCATCGCGCTGCAGGTCTCCCTGCTCGTGGTGCTCGGGGTCGGCGGCCTGCGCGTCGCCTCCGGCGATCTCGGCATCGCCAACCTCGTGGCGTTCATCATGTTCCTCTTCCTGCTGGTGGCTCCCCTCGGCACGTTCGTGGGCGCGATCCTGTCGATCAACCAGGCGCTCGGCGCCCTCGGACGCATCCAGGAGGTGCTCGACCTCCCCACCGAGGACGCCGACGACGCGCAGCGCGCGGCGGGCGTCGTCGTCGATGATGCGGATGCCGCGGCATCCGCCCCCGCCGTCGAGTTCCGCGACGTGCACTTCTCCTATCCCGACGCCGTCGTCGCGACCCGCCGCCGGGCCGAGGGCGAGGCGCGACGGGCGCTGGCGAGCGTGCGGGTGGATGCGTCGGCGATCGAGGACGAGGGGGACGAGGGGGGCGCGCAGGTGCTGCGCGGGGTGAGCTTCCGGGTGCCGCGGGGATCGCGCGTCGCGCTGGTCGGCCCCTCGGGCGCCGGGAAGTCGACGACGCTCGCGCTCATCGAGCGGTTCTACGACGCGACGGGCGGTGCGGTGCTGGTCGATGGGGTGGATGTGCGCCTGCACGATCGCACCGCGCTGCGCGCGCGGCTCGGCTATGTCGAGCAGGATGCCCCGACTCTCGCGGGCTCGATCGGCGACAACCTGCGCCTCGCCTCCCCCGACGCGACCGACGAGGCGTGCGAGGCGGTGCTGCGGGCGGTGAACCTCGGCGACGTGCTCGACCGCAGTGCCGAGGGGCTCGATGCGCAGGTCGGCGAGGCGGGAGTGATGCTGTCGGGCGGCGAGCGTCAGCGCCTCGCGATCGCCCGCGCACTGCTGGCCGCTCCCCCGATCCTGCTGCTCGACGAGTCGACGTCGTCGCTCGACGGTCTCAACGAGCAGCGCATGCGGGAGGCCATCGACGCGGTCGCCACCGGTCGCACGCTCGTCGTCATCGCGCACCGCCTGTCGACGGTGGTCGACAGCGACCTCATCGTCGTGATGGATCGCGGCGAGGTCGTCGGGGTCGGCACCCACTCGGAGCTCGTGGCGTCCACGCCGCTCTACCGAGACCTGGCGAAGCACCAGCTGCTGGTCTGAGCGGCAGCCGCCTCACACCTCGGCGGTGTCGAGCGCGCGCGCCAGGGTCTGACGCAGTGCGGCGAGCGTCTCGGGCTCGTCGAACGCGGCACGGACGAGAAGTCCCTGCACGGCGGCGATGACGAGGTCGGCGGTGCGGCCGACGAGGGGATCGTCGGCCGTGAGCTCAGCGCCGGCGCGAGCGCCGACCCAGGGCACGAGCAGCTCGGAGACGCGGGCGCGCATGAACCCGACGTTCTTCACGCCGACCGCGGCGAGCTCCGGGTCGACGGGCATCTCGGCCCACACACGCAGCAGCACCGGCCCCGCGCTCGCGACGAACATCGTCTCCACGACCGCGAGGAAGAGCCGGCCGGGGCTGATCGTCGCGGTGCCGTCGAGGTCGATCGCCGCGACGACCTGACGGAACCTGTCGTCGAGGATCTCCTTGGCGGCCTCGTGCACGAGCGCCGCCTTGCTGTCGTAGTGCGAGTAGATGGATCCGGCGGACAGCCCCGACTCGGCGATGATGTCGGCCATGGATGTCGCGGCGAACCCCTGACGGGCGAAGCACCGCAGGGCCGCCTCGGCGATCTCGCGGCGGCGGGCGAGGCGGGTCTCCTCTTTCAAGCGGGGCACGTACACAGAATAGACGTTCTGCTATGGTGATCTCAAACAGATCAGATGTTCTTTTTAAAGGGGATCCCCATGGCCGCTCCGGTCCGTCCGCACACCCGCTGGACACTCTCGCTCGCCTTCGGGCTCATCGGCGCCCTCGTCGTCGGGGTCGTCGTGCTCGCCTTCCTCTGGCCCACCAAGACCGCCAGCGCCCATGACCTCCCGATCGGCATCAGCGGCCCGGACGCCGCGGTCACCGCGATCGAGGACGCCGTGGCCGCCCGCGGCGACAGCATCACCTTCGTGGCCTCGACCGACCGCGAGGACGCCGCGCACCAGATCGAGACGCGGGCGACCTACGGTGCGATCGTGCTGTCGGCGACCGCCGCCCCCGAGGTGCTGACCGCCCCCGCTGCGGGAGCCGTGCCGACCCAGCTGCTCACCGGTCTCGCCGCACAGCTGCAGGCCCAGCTCAGCCAGCAGGCGCACGCCGCCGGCGCGCCCACCGTGCCGCAGGTCGCCGTGACCGCCGTCGTGCCACTGTCGGACAGCGACCCTTCCGGCACCGGCCTCGCCGCCGCGGCGTTCCCACTGACCCTCGGCGGCATGCTGGGCGGCGTGCTCATCTCGCTGCTCGTGGTCGGTCCTCTCCGCCGCCTCACGGCGCTCCTCGCGTACGGCGTCGGGGTCGGGCTCCTCCTCGCCGTGGTGCTGCAGACCTGGTTCGGCTACCTGCAGGGCGACTTCCTGCTCAACGCCGCCGCCATCGCCCTCGTGATCGCCGCGACATCCGCCTTCGTCGTCGGGTGCGCATCGCTCTTCGGCCCCGCCGGCATCGGCATCGGCGCCGTGGTCACCATCCTGTTCGCGAACCCGATCTCGGGCGCGACCATGCCGTGGCAGTTCCTCGTGGCCCCCTGGGGCGCGATCGGGCAGTACCTGGTGCCCGGCGCGGCGTCGTGGCTGCTGCGCGGGCTCAGCTACTTCCCCGATGCCGACGCCACCGCTCAATGGCTGGTGCTCGGCGGATGGGTCGTGCTCGGCGTCGTGCTGACGGTCGCCGGCCACTTCCGCTCGCGGCCCGGCATGCACGTTCCGGCCGCCACGCTCGAGCCCGCCGCCTGAACGATCACCGCGCCGACCGCCCGGGCGGCACGGGACGCAACGGGCCCCCGTCGCGCGATCGACGGGGGCCCGTTCGTGCCCGGGAGGGCGGGAGCTACGCGCTCTTGAGGCGGTAGCGCAGCGACGACAGCTCCGACTGGAGCGCCGCCGGAACCCGGCCACCGAAGGTGGCGTAGAACTGCTCCGTGAGATCGGCCTCGGTCAGCCACGAGTCGCGGTCGATCGAGAACAGTTCGGCCAGGTCCTCATCGGGCACCTCGATGCCCTCGAGGTTCAGGTCATCGGTGCGCGGGAGGCGACCGATGGGGCTCGACACGGCGGGGACGCTGCCCTCGACGCGACGGATGATCCAGTCGATGACACGGGCGTTGTCTCCGAAGCCCGGCCACAGGAACCGGCCGTCGGCACCCCGACGGAACCAGTTCACCTGGAAGATGCGCGGCGCACGGTCGAAGCGGAGCTTCTGCCCCACCTCGATCCAGTGGCCGAAGTAGTCGGCCATGTTGTAGCCGCAGAACGGCAGCATCGCGAACGGGTCGCGGCGCAGCTCGCCGACGGTGCCCTCGGCGGCGGCGGTGCGCTCCGACGAGATCGTCGAGCCGAGGAAGACGCCGTGCGTCCAGTCGGTGGCCTCGACCACGAGCGGCACGTTAGTCGCCCGGCGCCCGCCGAACAGGATCGCGTCGAGCGGCACGCCCTCCGCGGCATCCCAGTCGGGGGCGATCTGCGGGCACTGCGCGGCCGAGACAGTGAAACGCGAGTTCGGGTGCGCGGCCGGCCGGCCCGACGCCGGGGTCCACGCGTTGCCCTCCCAGTCGGTCAGCTCTGCCGGCGGCTGGTCGGTCAGACCCTCCCACCACACGTCGCCGTCGGGACGCAGCGCCACGTTCGTGAAGATCGTGTTGCCCCACAGGGTCTCCACCGCGGTGACGTTGGTCGACTCGCCGGTGCCCGGCGCGACACCGAAGAAGCCCGCCTCGGGGTTGATCGCCCAGAGCCGGCCGTCCTCCCCCGGACGCAGCCACGCGATGTCGTCGCCGAGGGTCTCGACGCGCCAGCCGGGGATCGTCGGCCGCAGCATGGCGAGGTTCGTCTTGCCACAGGCCGACGGGAACGCGGCGGCCACGTGGTAGGCCTTGCCCTCGGGGCTGATGACGCGGATGAGCAGCATGTGCTCGGCGAGCCAGCCCTCGTCGCGTCCGATGACCGAGGCGATGCGCAGCGCGAAGCACTTCTTCGCGAGGATCGCGTTGCCGCCGTACCCCGAGCCGTACGACCACACCTCGAGGGTGTCGGGGAAGTGCACGATGTACTTGTCGTCGTTGCACGGCCACGCGACATCCGCCTGACCGGGCTCGAGCGGGGCACCCACCGAGTGCACCGTCTTGACCCACGCAGCGCCGGCGGCGATCTGCTCGACGACCTCCGCACCGACGCGGGTCATGATGCCGATCGAGGTGACCGCGTAGGCGCTGTCGGTCAGCTGCACGCCGATGTGGGAGAGGGGTCCGCCGACGGCACCCATCGAGAACGGCACGACGTAGAGCGTGCGGCCCCGCATCGCCCCGTCGAACAGGCCCGTGAGGGTCGTGCGGATCTCGGCCGGCGCGACCCAGTTGTTCGTGGGTCCGGCGTCCTCCTCCTTCTCGGAGGCGATGAAGGTACGCCCCTCGGTGCGGGCGACGTCGCTGGGGTGTGAGCGGGCGAGGTAGGAGCCCGGCCGCCACTCGGGGTTGAGCTTGATGAGCTTGCCCTCGGCGACCTGCTCGCGCAGCAGGGCCTCGTTCTCGGCGCGCGATCCGTCGACCCAGTGCACCCGCTCGGGCTTGAGCAGCGCGGTGAGCTCGTCGACCCAGGCATAGAGCTTCTCGATGGCGGGGCCGGATGCCTCGGGTCGCTGCCCGAAGGCGGCGACGCCGCCGGCGCGGGTGCCGGATGCGGTCGGGGTGAAGGTCTCAGCCAGGGCCATGGCGCGCTCCTCGTGTCGTGACGGTCGGTGTCGTGGACGGGTCGTGCCTCCACTCTCACGGAGGAGCGCGCACTCTTTTCCCACGTTTCCGGCGAAAGAAGAGGCGTTCTTTCCGTATACTCAAACAATGCCGACCTCGATCGAGCTGTCCACCCTGGGGCACCGCATCCGACACCGTCGCTCCGAGAAGGGGCTCACCCTCGACGAGCTCGGCGCACTCGTCGGCGTCGCCGGCAGCCACCTCAGCCTCATCGAGAACGGGAAGCGAGAGCCCAAGCTCTCGCTGCTGCAGCAGATCGCCGACGCCACCGACAGCCAGCTCTCCGACCTCCTCTCGAGCGAGCCGCCGAACCGCCGGGCGGCGCTGGAGATCGAGCTCGAGCGGGCGCAGACCGGACACCTCTTCCGCCAGCTCGGGATCCCCCCGGTGAAGGTGTCGAAGGGACTCCCTGACGAGACGATCGAGACGATCCTCGGCCTGCACCGCGAACTGCAGCGGCGCGAGCGTGCCACGATCGCCACCCCGGAGGAAGCTCGGCGTGCGAACACCGATCTGCGCCTGCGGATGCGGGACCAGAACAACTATCTCGGCGACATCGAGCGTCTCGCCGAGAAGCAGCTCAAGGCGGCGGGCCACCACGGCGGCGCCCTCACCCACCGCACGGTGAGCATCATGGCCGAGCAGCTGGGCTTCGAGCTGATCTACGTGAGCGATCTGCCGCACTCGGCGCGCTCGGTCACCGACCTCGAGAACGGCCGCATCTACCTGCCGCCCGCCTCGATCCCGGGCGGCCACGGCCTGCGGTCGATGGCGCTGCAGGCCATGGCGCACCGCCTTCTCGGGCACAAGCCGCCCACCGACTACGCCGACTTCCTGCAGCAGCGACTCGAGATCAACTACTACGCGGCGTGCGCGCTCATGCCCGAGACGCAGTCGGTCGCGTTCCTGCAGCAGGCGAAGAAGGACCGGAACCTCGCCGTCGAGGACTTCCGCGATGCGTTCGGCGTCACCCACGAGGCCGCCGGGATGCGCATGACCAACCTCCTCACGCGGCACTTCGAGATCCCGCTGCACTTCCTGCGCGTCGACGGCGCCGGCGCCGTCTCCCGCGTCTACGAGAACGACGACCTGCCGCTGCCGATGGACGTGACCGGCGCCGTCGAGGGTCAGGTCGTCTGCCGGTGGTTCTCGGCACGGTCGGCGTTCGCCGAGCAGAACCGCACCGTCGAGCACTACCAGTACACCGACACCCCCGCCGGCACGTACTGGTGCTCGACGCAGACGGGGTCCACCTCCGATGGCGAGTTCTCCATCACCGTGGGCGTGCCGTTCGACGACGCCCGCTGGTTCCGCGGCCGTGAGACGCAGAACCGCGCCGTGTCGCGCTGCCCCGACGAGTCGTGCTGCCGCCGCCCGGCCGACGAGGTCGCCGCCCGCTGGGTCGGCAAGGCCTGGCCGAGCGCACGCGTGCACATGCAGATGTTCTCGCCGCTGCCGACGGGCCTGTTCCCCGGCATCGACGACTCCGAGGTGTATGCATTCCTCGAACGGCACGCGGGCGGCTGATCACCCCGACCCGGGAGCGTACCCGCCGGAGACGACCAGGATGCCTCAGCGCACCGGTCGCTCGCCGGCCCCCGGCACCCAGCGCATCCATGCCGCGACGAACACGACGAGCGCGGCGATGAGCCCCGCGACCACCCACAGCACGACGAGGTAGTCGACCCACGACCCGATCGGAGGGGAGCCGGGGAAGAAGCCGCGCAGCGGCACGATCGCGAACAGCATCGCGCCGATCCAGCTGAGCAGGGTCGCCTCCGTCTTGCGACGCCCCCGGAAGGCCGAGATCGCGACCGTGAGGGCGAGAGCGGGCAGCACCAGCATGAGGGTGATCAGGACGATCGCGAACGCCACCGTCGACGCGGAACGGGAGGCGGCCACATCCGTCACCAACACCTCGTCGTTCGTGGAATCGGGCTGACCGCGGAACTCGACGTTCCAGCCGGGCACCCGGTCGGACACCTGCCAGCTGACCGGCACGGTGTGCAGTGTCGTGCCGTCGTCGGCGGTCTGCGCGAGGGCGATGTTCATCTGCGACACCGCGTATCGATCGAAGGGCCACTGCTCGACGAGCCCGGACGTGATCACCTTGACGCTCACGACAGACGGAGCCTGCCCCGCCGCGAAGGTGATCGTACGCGGACCGTCGACATCGCTGATGAGCAGCGTGAGCGGCTTCGTCAGGAACAGGCCGCCGCCGGTGAGCGACTCCCCCGGCTGCACGTCGATCGACAGGGTGAGACGGTTGCCGGCGGCATCCATCGACTGCGGGCTGAGCACCACGACCGCCTGCGGGTTCGCCGCGCTGATCGGGGTCGACGTCGAGCCGGCCGCGCTGATCGCGTAGAGCACGGCGACGGTCACGTAGACCGCGACCACCACGACCGCGCCGACGGCGATCCAGAGAAGCCCGCGGCGTGGGCGCGGCGCAGGGGCGGGGGCCGCGGGCGCGTCGGCGCCGGTCTCGGTGCTCACGCGATCAGTGTGTCAGACGGCGGGACCCCTCACCCGCCGAGGAACCCGGTGTAGCGGGAGAGTGCGGCCTCGATCTCGCCCGGCGCGACCTGATCGGCGGCGGTGGCGAAGAGCGTCGCGACCGGGCGTTCGGCGAGACGACCGCGGGCGCGAGAGTGGGTCCACGTGCCGACGACGCGGCCCCGATGCAGCAGCACGGGACTCAGCACGCCGTTGGCCGTGGGTCCCACCGCGCCCAGATCCTCCGGCGCGCACACCGCGCTGCGATCGACGTACGACAGCACGTACTCGTCGAACGCGGGGAGGGCGACGAGGTCGGGCGCCGCGGGGTCGCGGGGTGTGAGCAGCGGCGCCCACAGGTCGTCGTCGAGCCTGTCCACATCGGTCGCCGCGAGCGCGGCGGCGCGCGCGGCGGTGCGCGTGAGCCCCATCCACCAGGCGAAATCGCGGCTGGACGCCGGACCGTGCCCGTGGACGAAGCGGGTGAACAGCGTCGCGAGGTCGGCGGCCTTCCCGTCGGGGACGACGTCGTCGACGAGCACGAACCACTGCTCGCGGGACAGCCCATCGGGCTCCGGGCGGGTCGGTCCCTGGCAGATCAGACCGCGCAGGCTCAGCGCCTGAAGGAGGAGCGAGCCACGCATGTCGCCCGTGTCGACGCCGTCGGCACGCATCACGTCGAACAGCTCGGCGCGCGACAGGCGGCCCGCATCGGCGAGCGCGCGGTGCACGGAGCGCTCGACGCGGGCGATCACAGCCGCGTCGATCCCGCGGCTGCGGTGCACGCTCGCGGCCTGGGCGTGCTGACGATCGGCGGTGAGGGCGAGGAACGAGCGGAGGTCGCCCGCCGCGACGATGTGCAGGGTGCCGCGTTGCGTCCACGAGCGCACGAGCAGGCCGTCGTCGAACGCACTGTCGACCGCGGCCGCGCCCGGCGTGCCCGAGGTGCGCAGTGCGAGTCCCCACCGCCCGGCCCACCACTCCTGCGCCTGGGTCGCGACCATGTGGCGTGCCGCCGCCACCACCCCGCCCTCGGGCGCGGCGAGCAGGTGCGAGCGCAGGCGGTGCTCGATCAGGTCGACGGATGCCACCGCGTCAGTCTGGCGGCACCCGTCGACATCGGCGAACTCAGGCGAAAGGGTTCGGCGTCAACGTGTACTTGGTCTGCAGGTACTCGTGGATGCCCTCGGCGCCGCCTTCGCGGCCGAGCCCGGAGAGCTTCCACCCGCCGAAGGGGGCGGCGGCGTTCGACACGACGCCGATGTTCAGGCCCATCATCCCGGTCTCGAGGCGCTCGATCATGCGCTGCCCGCGGGCGAGGTTCTCGGTGTAGACGTATGACACGAGTCCGTACTCGGTCGAGTTGGCGAGCGCGACCGCGTCGTCCTCGTCGTCGAACGGGACGATGGCGAGCACCGGTCCGAAGATCTCCTCCCGAAGGATGTCGCTTCCCGCCGGCACGTCGGAGATCACCGTCGGCTCGAAGAACGTACCGGGCCGGTCGATCGGCGAGCCGCCGGTGCGCAGGCTCGCGCCGCGCCCGACGGCGTCGGCGACGAGGCTCTGCGCCTTGGCGACCGCTCGGTCGTCGATGAGCGGGCCGATGGTGACGCCGTCCTCGGTTCCGCGTCCGATGCCGAACGCCTCGACCCGCTCGGTGACCCGGCGGGCGAACTCGTCGGCGACCGAGCGGTGCACGATGAAGCGGTTGGCGGCCGTGCAGGCCTGGCCGATGTTGCGGAACTTCGCAGCGATCGCGCCGTCGACGGCCTTGTCGAGGTCGGCGTCGTCGAACACGACGAACGGCGCGTTGCCGCCGAGCTCCATGGAGGTGCGCAGCACGCCCTGCGAGGCCTGCTCGAGCAGACGCTGGCCCACCGGGGTGGAACCCGTGAACGAGAGCTTGCGCAGCCGCGGGTCGCGGATGATCGGCTCGGACACGGCGCCCGAGGTGGAGGTCGTGATGACGTTGACGACACCGGCGGGCACGCCCGCATCTTCGAGCAGCTTGGCGAAGGCGAGGGTCGTGAGCGGGGTCAGCTCGGCGGGCTTGACGACCACCGTGCACCCGGCGGCGAGCGCGGGCGCGATCTTGCGGGTCGCCATCGCGAGCGGGAAGTTCCAGGGGGTGATGAGGAAGCAGGGCCCGACGGCGTGCTGCGAGACGATCATGCGGCCGGTGCCCTCGGGGTTCGCGCCGTACCGGCCCTGCACGTGGGCGGTCTCCTCGCTGAACCAGCGCAGGAACTCGCCGCCGTACGCGACCTCTCCGCGGGCCTCGGCGAGGGGCTTCCCCATCTCGAGGGTCATCAGCAGCGCGAAGTCCTCCTTGCGCTCCTGCAGCAGGTCGAACGCGCGGCGCAGGATCTCGGCGCGCTGACGTGACGGCGTGCGCGACCACGTCTCGAACGCGGTGGCCGCGGCATCCAGTGCCGCGATGCCGTCGGCGGGCGAGGCATCCGCGATCTCCTTGATGAGCTCCCCGGTCGCCGGGTCGTAGACCTTGACGGTGCTCTCGCGTTCGCCGCGACGCCATTCGCCGCCGATGAACAGGCTGTCGGGGACGGCGGCCAGCAGGTCGCGCTCGCGGTTCTCGCTCATGGGACTCCCTCGTCACGGGCGGCCGCGCGGGCGCCCTGGTATGGATCGTATACGATCAATCGGTGGTTCGGTCCCATTCTCACGCCGTCGTGCGCGGGACGTTTCGCCATCACGGCGATCACACGAACGTCACCTCGACAGCGCGGCGCATCGTCGGTCGCTGACGACGGCCTCCGCACGCGTCGTATACTCACCGTGTCCGCGGGCATCGACGCCCCGGTGCTCGAAAAAAGGGCACGAAGCCGCCTGCCGGCGCGCGAGACACACACGGCCTCAGTTCCGTTCCTGTCGAAAGCGCTTCGCCATGCCCACCGTCTCCGCCCACGTTGCCCACACCCTCGCCCGACACGTCGATCACGTCTTCGGCGTGATGGGCAACGGCAACGCCTACTTCCTCGATGCCCTCGTGACCGGCACCGCCGCGACCTACACCGCGCTGCGGCACGAGGCGGGCGCGGTCGTCGCCGCCGACGCGCACTACCGCGCGTCCGGACGCATCGCCGCCGCCACCGCCACCTACGGCGCCGGCTTCACCAACACCCTCACCGCCCTCGCCGAGGCGGTGCAGGCCCACGTGCCGCTCGTGCTCGTCGTCGGCGACGAGCCGACATCGGGGCCACGTCCGTGGGACGTCGACCAGATCGCCCTCGCGTCGGCCGTCGGCGCGCGCACGTACACGGTCGGGCGCACGGATGCCGCGGCCACCACGGCGATCGCCATCGAGCACGCCCTCGCCTACCGGGTACCCGCGGTGCTCGCGATCCCCTACGACGTCGCGCGGCGCGACGCGGGTGACGTGCCGGATGCCGCGGCCCCCGCGGTGCCCGCACCGCTGGCCGTGCAGCCCGGCTTCGACACGGCGACCCTGCGTCGTGTCGGCGAGCTGCTCGCCGGGGCGTCGCGGCCCGTGCTGATCGCGGGGCGCGGTGCCTGGCTGGCGGGGGCGGGCCCGGCCCTCGACGCCCTCGCGTCGGCGACCGGCGCGCTCACCGCCACGACCGCCCTCGGGCGCGGCCTGTTCGCCGACCCGGCGCGCGACCTCGGCGTCACGGGCGGCTTCGGTGCGGACGGCGCGATGGCCGCCATCGCCCGGGCCGACGTCGCCGTCGTGTTCGGCGCCTCGCTCAACCAGTTCACGATGCGCTTCGGCGAGCTGTTCTCCCCGGGCACGCATGTCGTGCAGGTGGATGTGGCGCCGGCGGCGACGCATCCTCATGTCGGTGTGTACGTGCGCGCCGACGCGCGGCTCGCCGCCGAGGTGCTGCGTGACGCCATCGGCTCCGCGTCGCGAGCGCCCTGGGCGTCCGCCGACGAGGTCGCCGGCTGGCGGGCGCGGGAGGCCGGCGACGCACTCGCCCCGGACGGCCGCCTCGATCCCCGCTCGGCCGCGGCGCGCATCGGTGAGCTGCTGCCGCGCGACCGGGTGGTCGTGAGCGACGGCGGACACTTCCTCGGCTGGTCGAACATGTACTGGGATGTCACCTCCCCCGACCGCGCCATGATGGTCGGCACCGCCTACCAGTCGATCGGACTGGGGCTCGCGAGCGTGCCGGGCGCAGCCCTCGCGCGGCCGGACTCGACCGTGGTGCTCACCACCGGCGATGGCGGCGGACTGATGGCGCTCGCAGACCTCGAGTCGGCGGTGCGGGTGGCGGGCGGCCGGGGGGTCGCGGTCGTGTGGAACGACGGCGCGTATGGCGCCGAGGTGAACCTCTACGGCCTGAAGGGCCTCGCGACGGAGCCCATGCTCATCCCCGACGTCGACTTCGCGGCCCTCGGGACGGCCGTCGGTGCCGAGGGAGTCGTGGTGCGCTCGCTCGCCGACCTCGACCGGCTCGGCACGTGGGCGGCGGAGCCGGTCGGCGAGCGGCGGTTCCTCATGCTCGATCTGCGCATCTCGCCCGACGTGATCGCGCCCTACCAGCGGGAGATCATCCGCGTGAACTCCTGACGCGGACGACCGTCACCGAGAGGGGGAATGCCGGTCCCTGGCGCAGCGTTGTGATGCGGGCGCACACTGGAGCGCGACGAAGGGAGCCGCCATGGAAGGCCTCGAACTCACGGTGCTGCTGGGGGTCTCGATCCTCGCCGGGACGCTGCTCGCGCCGAGGCTGCGGCTCGCCACCCCGCTGGTGCTCCTGATCATCGGGCTCGCGCTCGGATTCGTGCCGGCCCTGCGCGGTGTGGAGCTCCCGCCGGAGACCGTGCTGCTGCTGTTCCTCCCCGTGATGCTGTTCTGGGAGAGCCTCACGACATCGCTGCGGGCGGTGCGCCGGTCGCTGCGCTACATCGTGCCGATGAGCACGCTGCTGGTCGTGGCGTCCGCGTTCGCCGTCGCCGGCATCGCCGCGGCGATGGGTGTGCCGTGGGAGGCGGCCCTGCTGCTGGGGGCGGCGGTCGCCCCGCCGGATGCCACGGCGGTCGCGGCGCTCGGACGCCTGCTGCCCGCGCGCACCTTCATGAAGCTCAAGGCGGAGAGCCTGACGAACGACGGCACGGCCCTCGTGCTCTACGCGATCGCTCTCTCCCTCGCCCTCGGCGGCCAGATCACGCCGTGGAGCGTCACCCTCACGGTGCTCGTGTCGTACGTCGGCGGAGCCGCGGCCGGTATCGTCGTGGCGGCCGCCGCGTACCTGCTGCTACGGCGCCTGTCGGGAACCCTCGCGATCAACCTGACCCTGCTGCTCGTGCCGTTCACCGCCTTCCTCATCGCCGAGCTGATCGACGCGTCGGGCGTGCTCGCGGTCGTGTTCGCGGGCATCATCGTGGCCTGGGTCTCGCCGCGGGTGACGACAGCCTCGTCGAGACGGCAGGCGGATGCCGCGTGGCCCCTCGGCGTCTACCTGCTCAACGGTGCGCTGTTCGTGCTCATCGGTCTCGAGGTGCAGCACGTGGTGCACGAGATCTCCCCCGCGCAGATCGGGTGGCTCTCGCTCGTGACCGTGGGCGCCTGGCTCGCGCTCCTGGTTGTGCGGTACCTCTTCCAACTGCTGTTCGCCCCGTTCTCGCGCCCGCCCGCGGGCGCGGCCGCCGGTCCCCGGC
Organism: Microbacterium sp. 4NA327F11; assembly: GCF_005503465.1. NCBI lineage: Bacteria > Bacillati > Actinomycetota > Actinomycetes > Micrococcales > Microbacteriaceae > Microbacterium > Microbacterium sp. 4NA327F11. The sequence continues at coordinate 53,640 of NZ_SCOB01000014.1, forward strand.
ACCGGTCGCGCCTCGTGAGCACGGTGGCCGGATTCCGCGGCGCGGTCTCGCTCGCGATCGCCCTCTCGGTGCCGACGGTGACCGCGGCGGGCGCGCCCCTCGACGGACGCGACGCCGTCGTGTTCGTCACCGCCGGGGTCATCGTGCTGAGCCTGCTCGTGCAGGGGCCGCTGCTCGTCGGCGTCGTACGGTGGGCGCGCCTGCCGCAGGACGACGCCGACCTCGACGAGATCGAGATCGCCCAGCGGGCGATCTCGGCGGCCGCCCTCGCGGCCCTCGACGACCTCGCCCTCGAGCACGGCATCAGCGACGACGTGCGCGACCGCGCCCGGCGCGACGGCTACGAGCACCTCGAGCTCGCCAACGCCCGTGCACTCGAACGACAGCGTCAGACGCTGCTCAACCGCGAGATCGCCGAGCTCGAGATCGTGATCGCGACGACCGACGACGACGCGGTGCGCGCGGACACCTCGACGACGTCGTTCGTCGCGCCGAGCGGTGCCGCGGCGGCGGCGCCTCTCGAGATGCTCGCGTCGAGCACCGACGTGGATGTCGCGCAGCGCTCCCCGATCGTGCGGTTCGACGAGGCATCCCGACTGCGGCTCGCCCTGCTCGGACGCAAGCGCGAGGTGCTGCTGCGCCTGCGGCGCGAGGGCACGATCGACGACCTCGTCGCCCGTCGACTGCAGTCGGGCCTCGACCTGGAGGAGCTGCGGCTCGACGGCGCCCGCGCACCGCGGTGAGTCAGACGGCGGCCGGCTGCCGCTGCGGCAGCAGGGTGCCCTCGAAGAACGCGGCGAGCGCGTCGGTGTCGGCGAGCGAGAGCACGTCGGCGACGTACTGGTCGGGGCGCACGACCACGACCGCGCCCGCCCGGTCGATGCCGCGCTCGGCGTAGATGTCGCTGTCGTTCCAGCGGCTCGCGCCGGCGGCGAACACCTTCTCCCAGTCGGTGATCCCGAGCGCGCCGTTGCGCGGACGGAACACCCGCGGTGCGGCGGTGACGTCGACGTCCTCGAAGCTCTGGGGCACGATCGCCTTGACGTCGAACACGGCGTCGAGCGCGGCATCCGCGGGGGTGAAGCGCCGCACCGGCGACGCGTCGCCCGTGAGCAGCCAGTCGGCGAACCGCGAGAGCGCGGAGCCCTCGGCGAGTCCGTCGGCGTCGCCGAACGCGTAGATGCGCCAGCGGCCGTCGGCGCGCGCGTGGTGCCCGAGGTGAACGACGTTGCCGTCGCTCGCCAGCACGACGGGCGAGGACTTGAAGCGCTTGCCGAGCGGGAACCCGGTGGCGAGCTCGGGGCGGGCGTGGGCGGCGACGATCGACGACGGCGGGTACTGGGTCATGAACCCCGACGGGAACTCGGCGGTGGCGAGGTAGTAGGTGGCGAGGTCGCCGGGGTCGGAGATCTCCTCGGGCTTGCGCGCCATGAGCGACGACCATTCCCGGTCGAAGTCGATGAGCTGCTGGGCGACGGGCTGCCGTTCCGACGAGTACGTGTCGAGCAGCGTCTCGGGGCTGAGACCTGTCAGCACGGAGCCGAGCTTCCAGCCCAGGTTGAAGCCGTCCTGCATCGACACGTTCATGCCCTGCCCGGCCTTCGCACTGTGCGTGTGGCACGCGTCACCGGTGAGGAACACCCGGGGCGAGCGCGACCCGTCGTCCGGCACGTCGTCGAACCGGTCGGTGACGCGGTGTCCCACCTCGTAGACGCTGTGCCACGCGACATCCTTCACGTCGATCGAGTACGGATGCAGAATCTCGTTGGCCCGACGGATGACGTCCTCGATGGGCGTCTGACGCACGCGGTGGTCGTCATCGGCGGCGACCTCGCCGAGGTCGATGTACATGCGGCTGAGGTAGCCGCCCTCGCGCGGGATGTGCAGGATGTTGCCGGCCTCGGAGTTGATCGCGCACTTCACGCGCCAGTCGGGGAAGTCGGTCTCGACGAGCACGTCCATGACCCCCCAGGCGTGGGCCGAGATGCCGCCCAGGTGGCGGCGGCCGATCGCCTCGCGCACCTGGCTGCGGGCGCCGTCGCAGCCGACGACGTACTTCGCCCGCACGGTGCGGGCGCCCTCGGCGGTACGCAGCTCGACGGCGAGCGGATACTCCTCGGCGTCGTCGCGGGTGAGGCCGGCGAACTCGACGCCGAAGTCGGGAACGATGCGGCCGGGGCCGGCGGCGGCGGCCTCGGCGAAGTAGTCGAGCACGCGCGCCTGGTTGACGATGAGGTGCGGGAACTCGCTGATGTCGAAGGCGTAGTCGGCCGTGCGGGAGCGCCGCACGATGGCGGTGGGATCGGCGGGGTCGGGTCCCCAGAAGTTCATCCAGCCGATGTTGTAGGCCTCGGCCACGATGCGCTCGGCGAACCCGAAGGCCTGGAACGTCTCGACGCTGCGCGGCTGGATGCCGTCGGCCTGGCCGAGCACGAGGCGTCCCTCCCGCTTCTCGACGATGCGGGTCACGACGCTCGGGTACTGCGAGAGCTGGGCGGCGAGGAGCATGCCCGCGGGGCCCGACCCGACGATGAGCACGTCGACGGCGTCGGGGAGATCGGCGGGCCGGTCGAGGCCGATGCCGGCGGCGGGCTGCACCCGCGGGTCGGCGGACACGTAACCGTGGTGGTGGAACTGCATCGTCTTCGATCCCTTCCTGCGACATCGACGTCGAGGGTGTGGACGGCGGGGCGCTCGCGCGCTATGTTCTATATTCGAACACGCCGTTCTACTATTGAATGGATCGTATACGACGACGTCCGGCGCCCACAAGGGAACGGCGACGAGAGGATGCCGCATGCCCCCCGAGAGCGCCCGCGATCAGCCCGCCTCGCAGACCCTCAGCCGCGGCATCCGCGTGCTCGAGGTGCTCGCCGAGGCGACCGGTCCGCTCTCGATCGACGAGGTCGCCGCGCGACTCGGCGTGCACCGCTCGGTCGCCTACCGGCTCGTGCGCACCCTCGAGGACCACGCACTCGTCGTGCGGGACGCCGGCGGCAGGCTCGCCCTCGGCGCCCGGCTCGCCGCGCTCGCCTCGCGGGTCTCCGCCGACCTGCAGGCCGAGGCACTGCCCGAGCTCACCGCCGTCGCCAACGAGCTCGGCATGACGTGCTTCCTCGCGGTGCACGACCGCGACGAGTGCGTCACCCTCGCCAGCGTCGAACCGCGCCACGCCGTCGCCTCGGTCGCCCAGCGACCGGGCGCCCGTCACGCCGTGACCGTCGGCGCACCCGGCAAGGCGATCCTCGCGCAGCTCGCCCCCGGCGAATGGCCCCCCGGCGCCTCCGACGCCCTGCGCGCCCAGGTGCGCGCCGCCGGAGAACTCGGATACGCGACGAGCGCCGACGAGGTCATCCCGACCGTGCGGGCCGTCGCCGTGCCGCTCGCCCTGCGCGGACGGCCCGCCGCCGCCATCGCCGTCGTGCACGTCGCCAGCCCCGACGACCCCGAGCCCATCGCCCGGCGCCTCGAGCGGTGCGCCGCCGCGATCCGCTCGGCCCTCGACGGCTGACGGCTCAGCGCACGGCGGGGGTCACCAGGCGGAACACCTCGACGACGCCCGGTCGGGCGCGACGACGAGGCCCGCACGCCGACTCCTCGGACGTGCGGGCCTCGTCGCGGAACGCGTCAGCCGCGCGCCGCTCCGTAGATCGGGCTCTTCGCCTGCTCGGCCTCATGCTCGGGGCCGAGTGGGATGCCGCTGCGATCGCGCAAGAGGAGCGTCGCGATCAGGCCGATCACCGTCATGCCGGCGAGGTAGACCGTGACCGAGAGGGTCGAGCCGGTGGCCTGCACGAGCGCCGTCGCAATGGTCGGAGCGAACGCGCCACCGAGGATCGCGCCGAGCGCGTACGAGATCGACACCCCGGAGAAACGGATCGAGGCGGGGAACAGCTCGGAGTACAGGGCCGCCTGAGGACCGTAGGTGAACCCCAGTCCGATCGTGAGGATGGCGAGTCCGAGGAACAGAGCGCCCACGCTGCCGCTGTTCACGAGCGGGAACAGGGTGAAGACGCCGACAAGCTGGGCGACCCATCCGATGATGTAGGTGGTGCGACGCCCGATGCGGTCGCTGAGCCATCCCGCGACCCACGTGGCGATGAGCCATGTGACAGCGGATCCGGCGACCGCCCAGAGCACCGGTTCACGGTCGAGCGCGATCGGACCCTTCGGGTCGGTGGCGTAGTTCTGGATGTAGCCGCCGGTCGTCATGTACCCGACCGCGTTGTTGCCGGCGAAGACGAGCGCCGCGATGATGACGAGCAGGGCGTGGCGCCGGAACAGCTGCACGATGGGCATGCGCGTCTGCTCCTTGCGCTCGGCGATCTCGACGAAGACCGGGCTCTCCTCGACGCGACGACGCACCCAGTAGCCGATGAAGATGAGCACGATGCTGAGCAGGAACGGCACTCGCCATCCCCACGCGAGGAATGCGTCCCCGCGTGCGATGAGCGCCATCAGGGCCATCACTCCGGAGGCGAGCAGAAGCCCGATCGGCACGCCGATCTGGGGCGAGGCCCCGAAGAGACCGCGCTTCGTGCGCGGTGCGTGCTCGACGGCCATCAGGACGGCACCACCCCATTCGCCTCCGGCGGAGATGCCCTGCAGGACGCGGAGCAGGATGAGGATGAGCGGCGCGCCGATCCCGATCGCCGAGTACGTCGGCAGAAGTCCGATGAGCGCCGTCGCGGCGCCCATCAGGATGAGCGTGAGCACGAGCACGCGGCGACGGCCGATGCGATCGCCGAAATGGCCCGCGAGGAATGCTCCGAGCGGACGGAACAGGAAGCTGATCCCCACCGTGAGGAACGAGAGGATCGTGGCGACGCCGGCACCGGCCGGCTTGAAGAACAGCTCGCCGAACACGAGCGCGGCGGCCGAGGCGTAGATGAAGAAGTCGTACCACTCGACCGTGGTGCCGACGACTGTGGCGAAGACGACGCGTCGACGGTCGACCGCCGACGCGATGGTTCCGGTGGGCGTCAAGCCCTGCTCTGCTTCTGCGCTCATGCGCGGTGACTCCTTCGTCAAGGGGACTTCATCGTCTCCGGCAGGGTGATGGTGCGGCTTGCCGGTGTGCGGTTGATCATATACGATTTCGAATACGACGCAAGAGCGAGGGAGCTCATGACTCACGACACCGATACCGCGGCCGATCCGCGGTTCGCGGCGCTGCCGACGAGGCCTGGCAAGGTCATCGCCGTGCACCTCAGCTACGCGTCCCGCGCCGACCAGCGGGGCCGCCGGCCTGCGCAGCCGAGCTACTTCCTGAAGCCGTCGAGCACCCTCGCCCCCACCGACGGCGTGCTCGTGCGCCCCGCCGGCACCGAGCTGCTCGCCTTCGAGGGCGAGATCGCGCTCGTGATCGGCACCCCCGCCCACCGGGTGACGCTCGCCGACGCCTGGGCGCACGTCGGGTGGGTCACCGCCTCGAACGACGTCGGCGTGTACGACCTCCGCGCCGTCGACAAGGGATCCAACGTGCGCTCCAAGGGCCGCGACGGGTTCACCCCGATCGGGCCCGGCCTCATCGACGCGCGCACCGTCGACCCCGCCGCGCTGCGCGTGCGCACCTGGGTCGACGGCGTCCTCGCGCAGGACGACACCACCGCCGACCTCATCTTCCCCCTGGCCCAGATCGTCGCCGACCTCACCCAGCACATGACGCTCGAGCGCGGTGACGTCATCCTCACCGGCACCCCGGCGGGCTCGTCCGTCGTGCGCCCGGGGTCCGTCGTCGAGGTCGAGGTCGACGCCCCGGATGCCGCGGGCTCCCCCACGTCGGGCCGCCTGCGCTCGCGCGTGGTCGAGGGCGACGACGTCTTCGACGAGACCCTCGGCTCGCTTCCCGCGGTCGATGACACCCAGCGCGCCGAGGCCTGGGGATCGCGCGAGGAGGCGGGCCTCCCGCCGCTCCCCCGCCCGTTCGCCCTCGACGACGACCTGCGGGCGAAGCTCGCCCTCACCCCGGTCGCCGGCCTCTCGGCGCAGCTGCGCAAGCGCGGGCTCAACAACGTGACGATCGACGGCGTGCGGCCGCTGCATCCCGATCAGAAGCTCGTCGGACTCGCCAAGACGCTGCGCTTCCTCCCGCATCGCGAAGACCTGTTCGCCTCGCACGGCGGCGGCTACAACGCGCAGAAGCGCGCCTTCGACGACGTGCGACCGGGTGAGGTCATCGTCATCGAGGCCCGTGGCGAGAGCGGCTCCGGCACGCTCGGCGACATCCTCGCACTGCGCGCTCAGGCGCGCGGCGCGGCCGGCGTCGTCACCGACGGCGGCGTGCGCGACGCCGACGCCGTCACCGCCGTGGGCATCCCGGTCTACACGGTGGGCGCCCACCCCGCCGTGCTCGGACGCCGCCACGTGCCCTGGGACGTCGACGTCACGATCGCCTGCGGCGGCACCGTCGTGCAGCCCGGAGACGTCATCGTCGGCGACGCCGACGGTGTCATCGTCATCCCACCCGCCCTTGTCGCGGAGGTCGTCGAGGCGGCCCTCGCACAGGAGGAGGAGGATGCCTGGGTGGCGGACCGCGTGCGGGAGGGACATCCCGTCGACGGCCTCTTCCCGCCCAACGAGGAGTGGAAGGCGAGGTACCGCGCATGGCGCGAGACGAACTGACGAGCGAGCGGGGCGCCGAGCGCCTCGCCGACCTGAGCAAGTCGCAGCAGGCGTACCACTTCATCAAGGAGCGCATCGCGAGCGGCTTGTTCGCGCCCGGCCACCGCCTGGTGCTCGGCGGCATCGCGGGCGAGCTCGACATGAGCGTGGTGCCGGTGCGCGAGGCGATCCGGCAGCTCGAGGCCGAGGGGCTGGTGACCTTCGAGCGCAACGTCGGCGCGCGGGTCTCGATGGTCGACGACACGCAGTACCGCTACAGCATGCAGGCCCTGAGCATCCTCGAGGGGACGGCCACGGCGCTCGCCGCCCGCCGGCTCACGGCCGACGACCTGCGCCGGGCCCGCCGCATCAACGAGCTGATGATCGAGACCCTCGACAGCTTCGACCCCCGCGCGTTCACGAGCCTCAACCACGAGTTCCACTCGACGCTGTTCTCGAAGTGCGCGAACCCCCGCATGCTCGAGCTCGTCGAGGCGGAGTGGGGCCGGCTCGGCCATCTGCGCGACTCGACCTTCAGCTTCGTCCCGGGCCGCGCCCAGGAGTCGGTGCACGAGCACGAGAACATCGTGCTGCTCATCGAGCAGGGCGCCCCGCTCGGCGAGATCGAGAAGGCGGCCCGCCGCCACCGCTCCGCCACGCTCGACGCCTACATGATCCACGAACACCCCGACGAAGCCCTCGGGCTTCCCGCCTTCTGACCCTTCGAGGAGGTCCCATGTCCGACACCACCGTCGCACTCGACACCCACCACGTTCCCGCCGATCTGCCCACGCGCATTCAGCACTACATCGACGGCGCCTTCGTCGACTCGATCGACGGCGACACGTTCGACGTGCTCGACCCGGTCTCGAACGAGGTGTACCTGCAGGCCGCCGCCGGCAAGAAGGCCGACATCGACCGCGCCGTCGCCGCCGCACGCCGCGCATTCGACGAGGGTCCGTGGCCGCGGATGCTGCCGCGCGAACGCGCCCGCGTGCTCACCCGCATCGCCGACATCGTCGAGACCCGCGACGCCCGCCTCGCCGAGCTGGAGTCGTTCGACTCGGGGCTGCCGATCACACAGGCGCTCGGCCAGGCGCGCCGCGCCGCCGAGAACTTCCGCTTCTTCGCCGACCTGATCGTCGCCCAGGCCGACGACACCTACAAGGTCCCGGGGCGCCAGATCAACTACGTGAACCGCAAGCCGATCGGCGTCGCGGGACTCATCACCCCGTGGAACACCCCGTTCATGCTCGAGTCGTGGAAGCTCGCCCCCGCGCTCGCCACCGGCAACACCGTGGTGCTCAAGCCCGCCGAGTTCACGCCGCTGTCGGCATCGCTGTGGGCCGGCATCTTCGAGGAGGCCGGCCTGCCGCAGGGCGTCTTCAACCTCGTGAACGGTCTCGGCGAGGACGCCGGCGACGCCCTCGTGAAGCACCCGGACGTGCCGCTGATCTCCTTCACCGGCGAGAGCCGCACCGGCCAGATCATCTTCGGCAACGCGGCCCCGTTCCTCAAGGGCCTGTCGATGGAGCTCGGCGGCAAGAGCCCGGCGATCGTGTTCGCCGACGCCGATCTGGATGCCGCGATCGACGCGACCATCTTCGGGGTGTTCTCCCTCAACGGCGAGCGCTGCACGGCCGGCAGCCGCATCCTCGTCGAGCGCGGGATCTACGACGAGTTCGTCGAGCGCTACGCGGCACAGGCGAAGCGCGTGACGGTGGGCTATCCGCACGACCCCGCCACGGAGGTCGGCGCGCTCGTGCACCCGGAGCACTACGCGAAGGTCATGAGCTACGTCGAGATCGGCAAGTCCGAGGGGCGCCTGGTCGCGGGCGGGTCCCGTCCGGAGGGCTTCGAGACGGGCAACTTCGTGTCGCCGACGGTGTTCGCCGACGTCGCCCCGGACGCGCGCATCTTCCAGGAGGAGATCTTCGGCCCGGTCGTGGCGATCACGCCGTTCGACTCCGACGAGGAGGCCCTCGCCCTCGCCAACGGCGTGCGCTACGGACTCGCCGCCTACGTGTGGACGAACGACCTGAAGCGCGCCCACAACTTCGCGCAGGCGATCGACGCCGGCATGGTGTGGCTGAACTCCAACAACGTGCGGGACCTGCGCACTCCGTTCGGCGGCGTGAAGGCGTCCGGCCTCGGCCACGAGGGCGGCTACCGCTCCATCGACTTCTACACCGAGCAGCAGGCCGTGCACATCACCCTCGGCGAGGTGCACAACCCGACCTTCGGCAAGGGCGCGAGGACCCACCACTGACCCGGATGCCGCGGGCAGTCGCCGCGGCATCCCTTCTTCTTCCCACCATCGAGCAAGGACGCTGACATGACCAATCCCGAAGACCGCACCCTGACCTCGTCGGGCTTCTACGTCTCCCAGGAGGCGCCGATCCGCACCGACAACCCGGTGCCCACGCCGACCTCGCCGGCACCCGACATCCTGCGGTGCGCGTACATGGAGCTCGTCGTGACCGACCTCGCCGCGTCGCGCGAGTTCTACGTCGACGTGCTGGACCTCGTGGTCACCGAGGAGGACGAGAACACGGTCTACCTCCGCTCGATGGAGGAGTTCATCCACCACAACCTGGTGCTGCGTCAGGGTCCGGTCGCCGCCGTCGCCGCGTTCTCGTACCGCGTGCGCACGCCCGAGGACCTCGACCGCGCGGTTGCGTTCTACACCGAGCTCGGATGCCGCGTCGAGCGTCGTGCGGAGGGCTTCACGAAGGGCATCGGCGAGTCGGTGCGCGTCGAGGACCCGCTCGGCTTCCCGTACGAGTTCTTCTACGAGGTCGAGCACGTCGAGCGTCTCGCCTGGCGCTACGACCTGTACACCCCGGGCGCGCTCGTGCGTCTCGACCACTTCAACCAGGTCACCCCCGACGTGCCCCGCGCGGTCGCGTTCATGCAGGATCTCGGCTTCCGGGTGACCGAGGACATCCAGGACGACGAGGGCACCGTCTACGCCGCGTGGATGCGCCGCAAGCCCACCGTGCACGACACCGCCATGACCGGCGGCGACGGCCCCCGCATGCATCACGTCGCCTTCTCGACCCACGAGAAGCACAACATCCTCGCGATCTGCGACAAGCTCGGTGCCCTCCGCCGCTCCGACGCGATCGAGCGGGGACCGGGTCGCCACGGCGTCTCGAACGCGTTCTACCTCTACCTGCGCGACCCCGACGGCCACCGCGTCGAGATCTACACGCAGGACTACTACACGGGCGACCCCGACAACCCGGTCGTGACGTGGGACGTGCACGACAACCAGCGCCGCGACTGGTGGGGCAACCCCGTCGTGCCCTCGTGGTACACCGATGCGTCGCTCGTGCTCGACCTCGACGGCAACCCGAAGCCCGTCGTGGCACGCACGGACGCCTCGGAGATGGCGGTCACGATCGGCGCCGACGGCTTCTCCTACACGCGACGCGACGAGGAGAGCGTCGCCGCAGGCGAGTTCAAGCTCGGCGCGCAGCTGTAGCGTTCAGGGCGAGAGGAGACATCCGGATGCTGCCCCCCGAGGTCATCGCCTCGCTCGCCGAGGAGCTCGCGGTCGCCGACCGCGAGAAGCGTGTCGTGCCGCGCATCACGGCGCGCCACCCCGACGCGACCGTCGAGGACTCGTACGCCATCCAGGGCGTATGGCGCGACCGCAGCCTTGCGGCGGGCCGTCGCCTCGTCGGCCGCAAGATCGGGCTGACGTCGCGGGCGATGCAGCAGGCGACCGGCATCACCGAGCCCGACTACGGAGTGATGTTCGACGACACGGTGTGGGAGAGCGGCGCGACGATCCCGTTCGACGCGTTCTCGAACGTGCGCATCGAGGTCGAGCTGGCGTTCGTGCTGGCCGCCCCTCTCGAGGGTCCGCACTGCTCGGTGTTCGACGTGCTGCGGGCCACCGAGTACGTGACACCGGCGCTCGAGGTGCTGAACTCCCACATCGAGCTCGACGGGCGCACGATCGTCGACACGATCAGCGACAACGCCGCCTACGGCGGCATGGTGCTGGGCGGGTCGCCGGTCGCCCCCGACGCTGTCGACCTTCGCTGGATCTCGGCCCTGCTGTACCGCAACGAGACGATCGAGGAGACCGGCGTCGCGGCCGGCATCCTCGGCCACCCCGCCCTCGGGGTGGCGTGGCTCGCGAACAAGCTGCACCAGCACGGCGCCGGGCTCGAGGCGGGGGAGATCATCCTGGCGGGCTCGTTCACCCGCCCGACGTGGATCTCGCGCGGCGACACCGTGCTCGCCGACTACGGACCGCTGGGGGTCATCTCGTGCCGCTTCGCCTGACCCCGACCCTGCGCGATGTGCTCGCGGCGCAGCGCGCCTCTTCGTCGCCGCGCGCGCTGGCGGGCATCTGGGCCTGCACCGGCTCGCCGCTCGTCGCCGAGATCTGTGCGGGGTCGGGCCTGGACTGGGTGCTCATCGACATGGAGCACTCCCCCAACGGCCTCGCCGATGTGCTCGCGCAGCTGCAGGCGGTGGCGTCGTACCCCGTGACATCCGTCGTACGGGTGCCGATCGGCGACACCGTCACCATCAAGCAGGTGCTCGATCTCGGCGCGCAGACGGTGCTCGTGCCGATGGTGTCCTCGGCCGCGCAGGCCGCCGAGCTCGTCGCCGATGTGCGCTACCCGCCCCACGGTCGCCGCGGCGTCGGCTCGGCGCTCGCCCGCTCGGCACGCTGGAACCGCGTCGACGACTATCTCGCCGACGCCGACCGGCACGTCTCGCTGTTGGTGCAGATCGAAACGGCCGAGGGCGTGGCCGCGGCCGCCGAGATCGCAGCGGTCGACGGCGTCGACGGTGTGTTCGTGGGTCCGAGCGACCTGGCGGCATCGATGGGCGTGCTCGGCCAGCAGACTCATCCCGATGTCGTGGCGGCCGTACACCGGGCGTTCGACGCGGTCCGCGCGGCCGGGAAGCCGGTCGGCGTGAACGCGTTCGACCCGGCTGTCGCCGATGCCTACATCGCCGCGGGCGCGTCGTTCGTGCTCGTGGGCGCCGATGTCACCCTGCTCGCCCGCGGTTCCGAGGCCCTCGCCGCCCGCTTCGTGCCGGGCGACGACGCGGCGCCCCGCGCCGGCTACTGACGCGTCGCTGACAGAAAGGGCGGGGGGTGTCGAGAACCCCCGGCGCTCTCGACACCCCCCGCCACCCCGCTACCCCCGGGTCGACGGTCCGCCGCGAATTGACACGAGCGGACTCCTCTGAATATACGAGCGCAGGCGGCCCGAGGGAAGGTGCTTACGTAACGATTCGATCGAGTGCCAGGATGCCCCGCAGCGTGGCACGCAGCCACACCCGGTACGACGACATCTCCCACCCGAGCTGGGCGAACTGGAGGTAGGTCTCCGCCGAGGTCGCGACGGTCACCCGGTCCACGAGATCCGCCGGGGTGTCCGGCCTTCCCGTGAGGCCCCGCACGACAGTGAGCACGTTGTCGCGATGGGCGCGGGCCGCGGCATCCATCTGATCCCGGGCCCGGTCATCGGACGCGGACGCCTGCGCCCACACGATCGCGTAATGCGCGAAGTGCGGCACGGCGGCGCACGCGAGGTCGAGGAAGCGCTCGAGGCGCTCACCGGGGTCGGCGATGGCGGACATGTCGAGCTCGGCGAGCGCGCCGCGCAGGTCGGGGGCGCGGCCGAATGCACCGGCCCTCATCACCGCCATCAGGAGATCGAACTTCGACGAGAACCTCTGGAACACGAGATTCTCGGAGACATCCGCCTCGGCGGCGATCGCGGCGATCGTCGTGCCCGGCCAGCCCCACTCGTCGAAGTGGCGCGCCGCGGCTTCGAGGATCCGTCTGCTGCGCTCTTCGGCTGCCTTGCGCCGGCCCGACGAGTCGTAGGCCCGCTTGGTGGCGACCTCACTCATTACTGCTGTCCTTCCGCCCGCGGCGTGGGACCACTCTGCCACGCGCACCCGGGAGGGAGCCGACCGTAGGGTTGCGTCAGGATGCGACGGCCCGCTCGGCGGCCTCGACGACGTTCGTCAGCAGCAGCGCCACGGTCATCGGTCCCACCCCGCCGGGGTTCGGCGAGAGGAAGCCGGCGACCTCCGCGACCTCCGGGGCCACATCGCCGTAGACGATCGACTTGCCGGTCTCGGGATCCCGCTCGCGGGTGACGCCGACATCGAGCACCGCCGCACCCGGCTTCACATGCTCGGCGCGCACGAGGCGGGCCACGCCCGCCGCGGCGACGATGACGTCGGCCTGCCGCAGGTGCGCTCCGAGGTCCCGCGTGCCGGTGTGGGTGAGGGTCACCGTCGCGTTGATCTCGCGGCGGGTGAGCAGTAGACCGATCGACCGGCCGATCGTGACGCCGCGGCCGACGACCGCGACATCCTTGCCGTTCAGGTCGTAGCCGTTGCGCTGCAGCAGCTCGATGACCGCCCGCGGCGTGCACGGGAGGGGGCTGGTGATCGTGCCGTTGACGTTGAGCACGAGTCGGCCGAGGTTGGTCGGATGCAGCCCGTCGGCGTCCTTCGCGGGGTCGATGCGCTCGAGCACCCGCTCGGTGTCGAGGTGCCCGGGGAGCGGGAGCTGCACGATGTAGCCGTGGCACGCCGGGTCGGCGTTGAGCGCGTCGATCGCCGCTTCCACATCGTCCTGCGTGGCGTCGCCCGGCAGTTCGACGTGGAGTGAGGCCATGCCGATCGCCTCCGCCTCGCGGTGCTTCATGCCGACGTAGAGCTGGGAGGCGGGGTCGGCGCCGACGAGCACGGTCGCGATGCCGGGCACCACGCCCTGCGCGGCGAGCGCGGCCACGCGCACCCGCAGCTCGTCCTTGATGGCGGCGGCGGTGGCCCTGCCGTCGAGTCGTTCTGCTGTCACGGGTCGTCCTTTCGTGGCGCGGGGGCCGCAGCCCCCGCGCCCGGAAGCGGATTTACTGCTGCAGGCCGTCGTAGAGCGGGAAGGCTGCGGTGAGGGCAGCGACGCGGGTGCGCAGCGCCTCGAGGTCGGCGCCGGGCACGAGCGCGAGCGCGATGATGTCGGCGACCTCGGTGAACTCGGCGTCCCCGAAGCCGCGGGTCGCGAGCGCCGGAGTGCCGATGCGCAGGCCCGAGGTGACCAGCGGCGGACGCGGGTCGTTGGGCACCGCGTTGCGGTTGACGGTGATGTGGATCTCGTGCAGCAGGTCTTCGGCCTGCTTGCCGTCGAGCTCCGCGTTGCGGAGGTCGACGAGCACGAGGTGCACGTCGGTGCCGCCGGAGCGCACGGTGATGCCGGCGCCGGCGACGTCGGCCTGGCCGAGCCGGTCGGCGATGAGGGCCGCACCGCGCACGGTGCGCTCCTGGCGGTCCTTGAACTCCGGTGTGCCGGCGAGCTTGAACGCGGTGGCCTTCGCGGCGATCACGTGCATGAGCGGGCCGCCCTGCTGGCCCGGGAAGACGGCAGAGTTGATCTTCTTCGCGAGCTCGGCGTCGTTGGTGAGGATGAAGCCCGAGCGGGGGCCGCCGATGGTCTTGTGCACGGTCGAGGAGACGACGTGCGCGTGCGGAACGGGCGAGGGGTGCACGCCCGCGGCGACGAGCCCGGCGAAGTGGGCCATGTCGACCCAGAGGAGAGCGCCGACCTCGTCGGCGATGGCACGGAAGCGCGCGAAGTCGAGGTGGCGGGGGTAGGCGGACCAGCCGGCGATGATGACCTTCGGCTGGTGCTCGACCGCGAGACGGTGCACCTCGTCCATGTCGATGAGCGAGGTCTCCGGGTCGACGCCGTAGGCGACGATGTTGTAGAGGCGGCCCGAGAAGTTGATCTTCATGCCGTGAGTGAGGTGGCCGCCCTGGTCGAGCGAGAGGCCGAGCAGCGTGTCGCCGGGGCGGGCGATCGCGTGCAGCACGGCGGCGTTCGCGGTGGCGCCCGAGTGGGGCTGCACGTTGGCGAACTCGGCACCGAAGAGCGCCTTGGCGCGGGCGATCGCCAGCTCCTCGGCGACGTCGACCTCCTCGCAGCCGCCGTAGTAGCGACGTCCGGGGTAGCCCTCGGCGTACTTGTTGGTCAGGACCGAGCCCTGCGACTGCAGCACCGAGACGGGAACGAAGTTCTCGGAGGCGATCATCTCGAGGTAGCCCTGCTGACGCGCGAGCTCTCGTTCGAGTACCTGCGCGATCTCGGGGTCGACCTCGGCGAGCGGGGCGTTGAAATACGAATCGGTCATGGCGATCTCCTGACGACGGTTCGGAAAAAAGGGGTTCCGTATCGGCCCAGGCGTGCGGTCGATAACCGTGTCGGTCGCTCCCCGGTGGTGTCCCACCTCAACGCCAGTCGCGACGGGTCGAGCATATCGGATCGGAGGGTCTGGGCGAGGCATCCGTAGTTTGTTAGGGTTCCTTACATGACGGATGCCGCGCTGCTCCCCCGCCCGCTCGTCACCCGGGTCGCCGGCACCGCGCCGTGGCGCGGCGTCGCGGCGCCCGCGCCGGGCGCCCACGGGGTGGTCGGCACGCGCCACCCGGGGGCCGCGGAGTCGTACCGGCTCCGGGTCGACGAGTCCGGCATCGAGATCTCCGCCGCCGACGACGCGGGCGTGTTCTACGCCGGTCGCACCCTCGCGCAGCTCGCCACCCGCGACGGCGAGGGCTGGGTCGTGCCCGCCATCGAGATCGAGGATGCCCCGCGGTTCCGGCACCGCGGGTTCATGCTCGACGTGGCGCGCCACTTCTTCCCGGTCGAGGTCGTGACGGCCCTCATCGACCGGCTCAGCGACCTGAAGCTCAACGTGCTGCACCTGCATCTGAGCGACGACCAGGGCTGGCGCCTGGCGATGGCGACGCGGCCCCTCCTCACCGAGCGCGCGAGCGCGACAGCGGCCCTCGGCGATGCGGGCGGCTTCTACACGGCCGACGACTACCGCACGATCGTCGCCCACGCGACCTCCCGGCACATGACCGTCGTGCCCGAGATCGACATGCCCGGACACACCCACGCCGTCTCGCTCGCCTACCCCGACATCGCGTGCGACCCCGTACTGAGCCCGCACATCGACGAGGTCGTCGCCGCCTACGGCGGCGGGGCGCCGACACGCGACGAGCCGTACACCGGGTTCGCGGTGGGGTTCTCGTCGCTGCGCACCGACCTCGAGGAGACGTACGACTTCGTGCGCGACGTCGTCGGCGAGCTCGCCGCGCTGACCCCCGGCCCCTACCTGCACCTCGGCGGCGACGAGGCGCTCGGCACCGACCGCGCCGACTTCGACCGATTCGTCGCACGCGCCGCCCGGCTCGTGATCGATGCCGGCAAGATCCCGGTCACCTGGCACGAGGCGGGAACGACGCCCGACCTGCCGGAGGGCACCATCGGGCAGTACTGGGGCTTTCGCACCCCGATCGAGGGGATGGACGAGAAGGCCCGCGGATTCGTGCGACGCGGGGGCCGCGTCATCCTCTCTCCGGCCGACGCGATCTACCTCGACATGAAGCCCGACGCCGACGAGCCGCTCGGCCTCACCTGGGCCGACGGCCCGACGAGCCTCGAACGCTCGTACGACTGGGACCCGGCGGAGGTCGTCCCCGGTGTCGCCGAAGCGGACATCCTCGGGGTCGAGGCCGCGATGTGGACCGAGACGGTGCGCACCGCCGCCGACATCGACCGCCTCATCTGGCCGCGGCTCGCGTCGGCGGCCGAGAAGGCGTGGTCACCGCGCGGCATCGACGCGGCCGACTTCCACGCGCGGGTCGCGCGCATCGCGTGGCGTCCGCTCGGAGGCGTCTCATGACGAGCACGGTGATCCACTCGGCCCGGCTCGTCACGGCCGGAGTCGAGACCGCCGACGCGTGGGTGCGGTTCGAGGGCGCGCAGGTCGCCGCGATCGGCAGCGGCGACGGGTGGGAACCCGCGGAGCGCGTGGTCGACGCGACGGATGCCGCCGGCCCCGGTGCCGTGCTCACGCCCGGGTTCCTCGACCTGCACGGGCACGGCGGCGCGGGTCACGCCTACGACGACGGCCCCGACGACGTGCGGGCGGCACGCGCGCTGCACCGTGCGCACGGCACGACCCGGGCGGTGGTCTCCCTCGTGACCGCGCCGCCGCCGCTGCTCGCCCGCCGCGCCGCGATGGTGGCGGAGCTGACCCGCACCGATGCCGACATCCTCGGCTCGCACCTCGAGGGCCCCTTCCTCGCTCCCGCCCGGCGCGGCGCCCACGAAGCGGCCCTCCTCACGCCGCCGACCGCGCATCTGCTCGACGCGTTCCTCGCCGCGGGCGACGACACGATCGTGCAGGTGACGCTCGCCCCCGAACTCCCCGGCGGGCTTGACGCCGTGCGACGCCTCGTGTCAGCGGGGGTCGCGGTCGCCGTCGGACACACCGAGGCCGGGTGGGATGAGGCATCCGCCGCCTTCGACGCCGGCGCGAGCCTCGTGACCCACGCGTTCAACGCCATGCCCGGGCTCGGCCACCGCGCGCCGGGGCCGCTGGGGGCGGCACTGGCCCGCGACGGTGTCACGATCGAGGCGATCGCCGACGGCGTGCACGTGCATCCGGCACTGATCCGCGTGCTGATGGATGCCGCGCCCCGACGCGTCGCGCTCATCACCGACGCGATGGCGGCCGCGGGCTCCGGCGACGGGCGGTTCCTGCTCGGCGCGCTCGACGTCGACGTCAGCGACGGCGTCGCACGCCTCGCCGGGGACGGCACGATCGCCGGCTCCACCCTCACGCAGGACGCCGCGCTGCGCACCGCTGTCGCCGCGGGCGTCTCCCTGCCCGCCGCGGTCGAGGCCCTCACCGGGGCGCCCGCCCGCGCGATCGCCCGCGACGACCTCGGCGCGCTCGCACCGGGCCGCCTCGCCGATGCTGTGCTGCTCGATGCGCGCCTCACCGTGCGCGGTGTCTGGACGGCGGGCGCGAATCTAGACTTGACGGCGTGAGTTCTCCGACCGACGCGCCGCTTCCCGCGGGCACCCGCCCCGCCCTGACGCCGCTCGACCTGCTGGCGTTCCTGTGCGAGATCATCGCGTTCGTCGTGCTCGCCTTCTGGGGCTTCGCCGCCTGGCCGTTCCCGTGGAACATCGTCGTCGGCATCGGCGCGCCCGTCGTGGCGATCCTGCTGTGGGCGCTCTTCGTCAGCCCCCGCGCGGTGCTGCGGGTGCACCCGTTCGTGCGCGCCGCCGTCGAGCTGCTCGTCTACGTGAGCGCCACGATCGCCTTCTGGTCGATGGGGCTCGCGTGGGTCGGCCTCGGCTACGGCATCGTCGCGGTGACGGTCGGACTCATCGCGGGCCTGCGGCGCCTGGGATGAGCGCGGCCGACGTCGTCGCCCGGCTGCAGCAGACGCTGCCCGGCCGCGTCGACGTGAGCGTCGCCGCGCGTGAGGCCGCCCGTGCGGACGCGTCGGGCCACGCGGCATCCGCCCCGCCGCTGTGCGTCGTGGAGGCCCGGTCGGTCGCCGACGTGCAGCAGGTGCTGCGCATCGCGAGCGCCACCGGCACCCCCGTCGTCACCCGTGGCGCCGGCACGGGTCTCGCGGGCGGCGCGAACGCCGGCGGCGGCGAGATCGCCCTGTCGGTGCGCCACATGGACCGTGTGCTCGAGGTGCGGCCGGACGACCTCATCGCCGTCGTCGAGCCGGGCATCGTCAACGCCGACCTCGACGCCCATCTCGCCCCGTACGGCCTGTGGTGGGCGCCCGACCCGGCCTCCCGCGCGATCTCGACCGTGGGCGGCAACATCGCGACCGGCGCCGGCGGCCTGCTGTGCGCGAAGTACGGCGTCGTGCGCGACGCGGTGCTCGGGGTCGACGCGGTGCTCGCCGACGGCACCCTGCTGCGCCTCGGCCACCGCACCGTGAAGGGCGTCACCGGCTACGACCTCACATCGCTGCTCATCGGGTCGGAGGGAACCCTCGGCGTCATCGTCGGCGCGACCCTGAAGCTGCGCCGTCGCGTGCCCGGCGAGGTCTCGACGATCGCGGCGGTGTTCGCCGACGTGCGCACCGCTGCCGCGGCATCCGCCGCGGTCACGGCCGCCGGAGTGCAGCCCGCCATCATGGAACTGATGGATGCCGCGAGCCTCGCGGCCGTGCACGACCTGCTCGAGCTCGCGCCGCCGCCCGCGGGCGCGGCGCAGCTGACCATCCAGACCGACGGCCCCGCGGCCGCCGCCGAGGCCGCCGAGGTCGCGCAGATCCTCGCGGCGCACGGCGGCGAGGTCGAGGTGACCACCGATGCCGCCCGCGGCGAGGAGCTGCTGCGCATCCGCCGGTCGATGCACCCCGCGATGGCGCGGCTCGGCACGACCCTCATCGAGGATGTCTCGGTGCCCCGCTCGCAGCTGGCGGCGATGTTCGACGAGATCGCGGCCGTCGAGGCGCGCTACGGACTGCGCATCCCCGCGGTCGCGCATGCCGGTGACGGCAACCTGCACCCCAACTTCATCTTCGACGGACCCGAGGTGCCCCCGGCGGTCTGGGGGGCGGCGGACGCGCTGTTCCAGGCGGCGCTGCGGCTCGGCGGCACCCTCACCGGCGAGCACGGCGTCGGCGTGCTGAAGCGCCGGTGGCTGCGCGACGAGCTCGGCGACGCCCAGTGGCAGCTGCAGCAGCGCGTGCGGCAGGCGTTCGATCCGGCCGGCATCCTCAACCCGGGGAAGGTGTTCGAGCCGGCCCCCGAGATCCGGGTGAGCGCCGGCGTCGTGATCGACGAGCACGGCCGGGCGGTCGTGGTGCGCAAGGCCGGTGCGGTCGTGTTCCAGCAGCCGGGCGGGAAGCCCGAGGCCGGCGAGGACGCCATGACGGCGCTCGTGCGGGAGATCGCGGAGGAGATCGGCGTGCACGTCGACCCGGCGCAGGTCGAGCCGCTCGGCGTGTTCCGCGATCTAGCGGCGAACGAGCCCGGCCACACGGTCGTGGCCGACGCGTTCCGGGTGCGGGTGCGCCATGCCGACGTCGCGCGCGGCGGGGAGATCGAGGAGCTGCGCTGGCTGACCGCGGCGGATGCCGCATCCACCCCGCTCGCGAACCTCAGCCGCAATCACCTGCTGCGACTCGCGTGGGAGTGAGCGGCTCCGGTCACAGACCCTGCCAGGCCGGCTTGTTCGCCCAGGCGTAGCGGTAGTAGTCGGCGTCGCCCAGCGCCGACGCCGCGGCCTCGTCGATCACGACCGTGGCGTGCGGGTGCAGCTGGATCGCCGACCCGGGCACCGAGGCCGACAGCGGTCCCTCGACCGCGCCGGCGACCGCCGCCGCCTTGCCCTCGCCGAACGCGAGCAGCACCAGGTGGCGCGCCCGCAGGATCGTGCCGAGTCCCTGCGTGATGCAGTGCATCGGCACGTCGCCCGGCGACGCGAAGAAGCGCGCGTTGTCGCGCCGCGTCTGCGCCGTCAGGGTCTTCACGCGCGTGAGCGAGGCGAACGACGAGCCCGGCTCATTGAAGCCGATGTGTCCGTCGGAGCCGATGCCGAGGATCTGCAGATCCACCCCGCCCGCCTCGGTGATCGCCCGTTCGTAGTCGGCGCCGGCGTGCGCGATGCCCTCGAGCGCCCCGTCGGGCGTGCGCACCCGGTCGGGGTCGAGGCCCAGCGGCTCGACCACCTCGCGCGTGATGACCGCGCGGTACGACTCGGGATGCCCCGGCTCGAGCCCGACGTACTCGTCGAGCGCGAAGCCGCGCACCCGCGACACGTCGAGGTCGGCAACGAGCCGCGCAAGGGCGCGGTAGACCGGCAGCGGCGTGGAACCGGTCGCGAGCCCCAGCACCGCGTCGGGCGTGCGGGCGATGAGGGCGGCGATCTCGCGGGCGACGAGGGAGCCCGCGGCATCCGCGTCGGGGAGGATCACGATCTCAGCCATGGGTCATCGTCTTCCGGGTCGCGGCGGCGCCGACGAGCGCCGCACCGAAGGCGGGCGCCGGCGAGGCCGGGGGCAGCAGACGCAGCCGGGCGGGCACGTCGAGGGAACGGAGGAATCCGGATGTCGCGGTGCCCTCGTCCAGCGCCGCCTGCACCGGCACGGTGAGGCGCTCGCGCAGGGCGGTCAGCCCGCCGCCGAGCACGACGGTGTCGACGTCGCACGTCAGCACCAGCAGGCGCACGGCGGCGGCGACGCCGCGCGCGAGGCCGTCGCGCAGCTCGACCGCCCGCGGATCGCCGGCGTCGGCAGCGTCGAACACGTCGCGCACCGGCAGCACGGCCGCGCGCCCCCACCTCTCGGCGATCGCCCCGCCTCCGGCGAGGGCCTCGATGCAACCGCGCTGGCCGCAACGGCACGCGGGGCCGCGCGGATCGATGGACACGTGGCCCACCTCGCCCGCCGCCCCCCGTGCACCGCGCCACAGGTCGCCGTCGACGACGATGCCGGCGGCCACGCCCGTGCCGAGGTTCAGGTAGGCCATGCTGCGGTCGAGCCGTTCGATCGCGTAGGCGCCGAGCGCGGCCGCCTTCACGTCGTTCTCGACCCGCACCGGCGTGCCGAGCACAGACGCGACGACGGATGCCACCTCCAGCCGCTCGAGCCCCAGATTGACCGCGTGCACGACCCGCTCGCCGCGGTCGTCCACCTGGCCCGGAAGCCCGACCCCCACCGAGGCGAACGACGCGACGGCGACGCCGACCTCGCCGGCGAGGTCGTGCACCGTGTCGACGATCGTGCGGACGACACCCTCCGGGCCCACCCGCGTCGGGCGGCGCACCCGCACGACCACCTCCCCGGTCGCGTCGTCGACGGCGACGGCGTCGGTCTTCGTACCGCCGACGTCGAGGCCTACCCTCATGAGGCGCCTCCCCCGCGGGGAGGGGCGCTGCGCGGCATCCGGGTCATCCCTTGACCGCCCCCGACACGAGGCCCGCGGCCATGCGCCGCTGCACGATCAGGAAGAACACGATCACGGGGATCGCCATGAGCGTGGAGGCGGCCATCACGACCGACCAGTCGGTCGCCTTCGTGGCCTGCACGAAGCTGCGCAGCCAGATCGGCAGCGTCTGGGATTCGGGGCGGGTCATGATCACGAGCGCGAACACGAACTCGTTCCACGCCTGGATGAACGCGAACACGCCGGTGGCGACGAGACCCGGGGCGAGCAGGGGGAACGTCACCCGCCAGAACGCGCCGGTACGGCTGCAGCCGTCGATCATCGCCGCCTCCTCGAGGTCGGCGGGAATGCCGGCGACGAACCCCCGCAGGGTCCAGATCGTGAACGGCAGCACGAGCGCGATGTAGACGAGCGACAGCCCGATCATCGTGTTCACGAGGTGCCAGCCGTCGAGCACGCGGAAGGTCGAGATGATCATCGACTCCGCAGGGATCATCTGCACGACGAGCACCGTCACGATGATCGCGGTGCGCCCGCGGAAGCGGAACCGCGACAGCACGATCGCCGCGAGGAAGGCGAAGACGAGGGCGGCGGCGACCGTCACGACCGTCACGACGACGCTCGTGAGCAGGGCCGCGCCGAAGCCGCTGGAGCCGAGCGCGGTGACGTAGTTCTGCACCGTGAACAGGTCGGGCCACAGGTGCGGGGTGTCGCTCTTGATGGCGGACCCCGGCAGCAGCGAGGTGTTGACCATCCAGTAGACGGGGAAGATCGAGAACGCGATCACGACGACCGCGGCGGCGTTCAACAGCACGCGGGAGGTGCGTCGGCGGGCGAGGGCGCTCACGCGCGGTCCTCCTTGAGCATGGAGCGGATGTAGTACGCCGAGAGGGCGAGCATGATGACGACGAGGATGACGCTGATAGCCCCGCCCGCGCCGAGGTCGCCCGAGGCCATCGAGACGCTGTAGATGTAGACGCCGATCGTGTTGGTGTCGGCGCGCACGCCGCCCACGGTCTGCAGGGCGTAGATCTGCGCGAACACGCGCAGATCCCAGATGATCTGCAGGATCAGCAGCACCGTGAGGATCGAGCGGAGGTAGGGGAAGACCACGAGGCGGAACCGCTGGAGCCCGCCGGCCCCGTCGAGCGCGGCGGCCTCGAGCACCTCGTCGGGCACCTGGGTGAGACCGGCATAGACGGTGAAGGCGACGAAGGGCACGGCGCCCCACGTGATGATGATGGCGGCGACGGTGAAGAAGCTCACCGGGTCGATCAGCCAGCTGTGGCCGGTCCAGTCCTGGCCCGTCACCCGGGTGAGCACCCAGTTCACGAGACCGTACTGGGTGTCGAAGATCCAGCCCCACACGATCGTGGCGGTGAGGGCCGGCATCGCCCAGGCGAGCAGCAGCGCCACCGAGACGGCGGTGCGCATGACCGCGCGCAGCTTCGTCATGAGCACCGCGATTAGCACGCCGAGGATCATGGTGGCCGCCACGCTCACCACGCACAGCACGACGCTGCGGGCGAGCACGGTCCAGAACTCGGGGTCGCTGAGCACCCGCGCGTAGTTCTCGAGGCCGACGAACAGCGGCGGCTTCCCGAAGATCTGCTCGCGCCCGAACTTCTGGAACGACATCACGATCAACTGCACCAGCGGCCAGCCGATGAACACGGCCAGCATGATGAACGCCGGCAGCAGCAGCACCCACGGGGTGCGGGAACGGCGGCGCCGGACGGGCGGCGCGGGGCGGGCGGAGCCGCCGGACGCGGCATCCGTCACCGTCGGGGCGAGCTGGGTGGTCATCGCGCGCCTCCTCTCGTCGGGGGTCGGGGGGAATCCGGGCAGGGAACGGGGCGCCCCGCGATGCGGGGCGCCCCGGGGTGGGTCATCCGTTGAGGATGCTGTCGATCTGCTGGTCGAGCGCGGTCGCCAGGGTCTTCGCGTCGCCGCCGTTGGCCAGCTGCACGAAGAAGTCCTGGAGGATGCCCTTGGCCTCGACGTCCGCCCACTTGGGCGAGGCCGGGGTGAGCTTCGCGTTGGCGGCCGCCGAGGCGATCACCTTCGCGAGCTCGGGCGTGGCCGCGGCGACCTGGCCGCCGAGCGACGTGCGCGCCGGCACGAGCCCCGCCTTGGCGAGCAGGCCCTGGTAGTCGGTGCCGAGCATGATCTCGAGCGCCTTCTTGGCCAGGTCCTGGTGCTGCGACTTCGCGGCGATGCCGATGTTCGAGCCGCCCGCGAAGACGGGGGCGACACCGCCGCCGGCGCCCGGGAGGGCGAAGTAGCCGGTCGTGTTGGCGAGAGCCGTGGGCGCCTTGTTCTCGTCGGCGACGATCGACCAGTACGCCCAGCTGGGGGCGGAGTAGGTCGCGGCCTTCTCGGTGCGGAAGGGCACCCAGCCGTCGGTCTCGTCGCCGTCCTTGGGGGCGAGCGAGGTCTTCATGAGCTCCTGCACCTGCTGGAGGCCCTTCACCGACGCGTCGCTCTCGAACTGGGCGGTCCACTTGCCGCTCGAGTCCTGCGTGGCGATGTCGCCGCCGTTGGCCCAGATGAACGGCAGCGCGTTGTACCAGTCCTTCCCGGGGAAGTACACGCCCGAGACGCCCGGGAGCTTCTGGGCGAGGGTCTGCGCGTTCGAGATGTACTGATCGAGCGTCGTCGGCACTGACACGCCCGCCTGCTGGTACTGGGCCGTGTTGTAGAACACGACGCGGGCACCGGAGTAGTACGGGGCGGCGTAGAGCGTGCCGTCGTACGTCCCGGCCTCGACGAAGCCGGGGAGCAGATCGCTGCCGCCCAGCTGGTCCTTGATGTCGTCGAGCGAGGCGAGGGCGCCGCTCGAGGTGAAGGCGGCGGCCTGGGTGTTGCCCATCTCGACGATGTCGGGGGTGTCGTTCGACGACAGGCTCGTGGTGAGCTTGTCGACGAGGCCCGTCCACTGCTGCTGTTCGATGACGAGCGTCGAACCGGGGTTCTGCGCCTCGAACGTCTTCACGAGGTAATCGCGGGCTTCCTGGGGGGTGTCCGTTCCGACGAGCCAGACGCGGATCTGCGCAGGGCCGCTGGAGGTCGACCCGCCGCTGCCGCTGCCGGCGCAGCCGCTGAGCGCGAGGGCCGCGGCGCCGAGGAGGGCGACCGCTCCGAGGGACTTCTTCATGGGTGTCCTTCTGTGTTCTCTCTGGTGTGGTGGGTGATGGCGACGGATGCCGCCTGCTTCCTGGTCGACCGCCGGCTACGAGACTCCGAGCCGGGCGGTCAGCACCATGACGGCGGCGCCGCGCAGGACGATGTCCGCGCCTTGCGCCGTCATCCGCACCCGCACGCCCTCATGGAAGGGCGCGAGCGTTCGGGTGCGGAGGGCCTCGGCGGTGGCCTGCGCAAGCACACCGCCGAGGAGTTCAGTGGGGCCGGAGAGCACGATCTCCGACAGGTCGAGCACCCCGACGACGGGGGCGAGCGCGATGCCGAGCCGTTCGCCCGCCTCACGCAGCACGGTGTCGCCCGCGGCCGGGTCGGCGGCGATGCGCGCCTCGATCGCGGGCACGGCGAGCCACGCCTCGAGGCAGCCGACCTTGCCGCACGCGCACACGGGGCCGCCATCGGTGCCGACGGTGACGTGCCCGAGCTCGCCCGCGGCGAAGCGGGCGCCGCGCATGGGCTGACCCCCCGCGAGCAGTCCCGAGCCGACACCGCGTCCGACCTTGACCAGCAGCACGTCGTCGCCCGCGCCGCCGAACGTGTACTCGGCGAGCACGGCGGCGTTCGCGTCGTTGGCGACGAGCACGGGCAGGTCGAGGGCGGCGTTCAGGGCGCCCTCGAGGTCGAAGCCGGCCCATCCGAGGTTGGGGGCGGTGAGCACGGCGCCGCGGTCGTCGACGACGCCCGGGGTGCCGACGCCGACGCCGAGCACGGGAGCGTGGGCCTCGCCGACGAGCTGGCGGGCGAGGTCGATGACGGTGGGGAGCACCTCGGCGGGGTCGGACGGATGCGGCCGCTCGGCGCGCGCGACGATGTCGCCGTCGAGGGTGAGCACCGCACCGAGGAAGACGTCGGCACCGGAGAGGTCGAGGCCGACGATGCGGTGCCCGTCGCGGTGGATGTCGACGAGGATCGCGGGCTTTCCGGGCCGGGAGTCCTCCCGCACGCCCTTCTCGATCATGAGCCCGTCGCCGATGAGCTCGGCGACGAGGTCGGAGATGGTGACGCGGGTGAGGCCGGTCTCCCGCGAGAGGTCGGCCCGGCTCATCGCGCCCTGGTGGTAGAGCGTCTGGAGGACGAGGGATCGATTGTGGGCGCGCGCGTGCTCGGGGAGCACTTTGACGCCCGACCGGAGGGCACGACCGGGGGCGAAGGCGAGAGCACTTGCTCCCTCGTGCCCGGAGGGGCTGCGCGGGACATCCGTCGTCGTCATGTTTGTTAGTACACCTTACGAACAAACTTGACGCAAGCATTTCCTTCCCGCGCCGCCGACGATTAACACAACCGTTACGTGGCCGTGCCGGCGCCACGGGCCTGTGGGGAACGATGCACACCCTCCCGCGCGAGCCCGTAGCCTGACCCGGTCTGGAGGTCAGAGACATGCCCGCTTCCCCCCGCCGCGGCGCCCGCAACGGCGCGGTCGCCGCACTCCTCCTCGTGGTCGCCCTCCTCGCCGCCGGGTGCACCGGAACCGCGGCGCCCGCCTCTTCCGGCACCGCTGTCGACCAGCCCGGCGACGAGGGCCAGTCGACCGCCGAGGCCTGCGCGCTCGTCGCGTCGACGATCGCCGATGTGGGGAGCGGAGTCTCCGAGCAGAGCGACGCGCAGGCCGCGGCATCCGCTCTCGCCGACGCCTCGGCGCGGCTGCGCGACACCCAGCCGCAGATCACGAACGACGCGGTCGCGGCGGCCGTGGTGCCGCTCATCGAGCTCTACGCGTCGGTCGGCGACGCCATGACCGCGATGGCCGCCGGCGACGCGAGCAAGCTCGACGACCTCGCCGGACTCTCCGCCGACATGCAGGGCGCGCTCGGGCGGTTCGGCGAGGTCTGCGGCGTGTCCTGACCCCCTGCCCGGTGTGATGCGAATGTGACCTCACCGGGCATTTCCCCTCCAGCCCCACGCGTACCATGGAGGCACGAATCGCAGGGGGTTGCCGATGTCCGACGAGTCCGCGCACACGCCGGAGCCCGAGTACGCCTGGGCGCCGGCCGAGCCGCCGCGTGCGCGCCGTCGCCTGGGCTGGTGGATCGGTGCGCCGGCCGTCGCGCTCGCCGTCGTCGCGGTCGTCGCCGCATCGCTCGTGCTCATCGCTCCGGGCACCGCCGTCGCCGGTGTCACCGTCGGCGGGATGACGCCGGGGTCCGCCGCCGCCGCCATCACCCAGCGACTCGCCGAGACCACGGTCGACATCACGACGTCGGCGGGCACCGTCTCGGTCACCGGTGCCGATCTGGGTGCGACGGTGAACGCCACCGAGATCGCCTCGTCGGTGTTCGAGACCCGCCCCGCCTGGAACGTCACCCAGTGGAACGGCACCCCGGTCGCGGTCGACGTGACCGTCGACGCGGCAGCCGTGCACAAGGTGCTCGCGGCCGCGGCCCCCGACCAGAACACCGAGCCGACCGATGCATCGGTCGGCTTCGACAGCGCATCCGGCGCGTACACCGTGACCCCGGCGGTCGCAGGCTCCGGCCTCGACGCGACCGCCGTGACGGCCGCCCTCGTGAGCGCCTTCACCGACGGTCGCTCATCGACGACGATCGCGGGCCAGCGCGTGCCGCTCAGCCCCGCGGTGACGACGGATGCCGCCACCGCCGTGGCCTCGAACCTCAACCATGTGCTCTCCACGGCCGGCTTCTACGTCGGCGAGGAGCGCACGGTCCCGCTCGACGCCGCGACGGTCGCCTCGTGGCTGACGGTGAGCGACGCGAACGGCGCCCTCACGGTGACCGCCGACCGCACCGGCATCCAGAAGGCCGTCGACGGACTCGCCGCGGCGGTCGACACCGCGCCCGTCAACGCCAAGATCATCACCGACCTCCAGGGCAAGCAGCTGGGCACCGAGAACGACGGCACGAATGGCCGCTCGATCGGCGACACCACCGGCATCGCCGCCGCCTTCGCGTCGCAGCTCGGGTCGGCCACCACATCCCCCGACGCCGGCGTCTACCGTCTCCAGGTCGCCGAGACCGCGTTCCAGACCGAGACGGTGAGCCGCAACATCGACGTCAACCTGACCACCCTCACCACGACGCTCTACGAGAACGGGCAGGTCGTCGCGAGCTACCCGGTCTCCCCCGGCAAGCCGTCCACGCCGACCTCGACGGGCAACTTCCGCATCTACGCGCACATCGCACTCCAGGACATGGGGTGCACGGCGACCTCGACCTATTGCACCAAGAACGTGCCGTGGGTCTCCTACTACAACGGGGACGAGGCGCTGCACGGCGCCTACTGGCACAACGAGTTCGGCATCCGCGGCGTCAGCCACGGCTGCGTGAACATGCGCATCCCCGACGCGAAGTTCGTCTACACCTGGGCGCCGATCGGCACGCAGGTCAGCGTGCACTACTGAGCCCGGGACGACCCCTGACACGACGAAGGGGGCGGATGCCGCAGCATCCGCCCCCTTCGTCGTGACGTCTCAGGCGCCCAGGCGCGCCTTGAGGTTCGCGTCGATCGTCGAGAGGAAGTCCTCGGTGGTCTGCCAGGCCTGCTCAGGGCCGACGAGCATCGCGAGGTCCTTGGTCATGGCGCCCGACTCGACCGTGGTGATCACGACGTCCTCGAGGGTGGCCGCGAACTCGATGAGGGGCTGGTTGCCGTCGAGCACGCCACGGTGCTGCAGGCCGCGCGTCCACGCGAAGATCGAGGCGATCGGGTTGGTGGAGGTGGGCTTGCCCTGCTGGTGCTGGCGGTAGTGACGCGTCACGGTGCCGTGCGCGGCCTCCGCCTCGACGATCTTGCCGTCGGGGGTGGTGAGCACGGAGGTCATGAGGCCCAGCGAGCCGAAGCCCTGCGCGACGGTGTCGGACTGCACGTCGCCGTCGTAGTTCTTGCACGCCCAGACGTAGCCGCCCTCCCACTTGAGCGAGGAAGCGACCATGTCGTCGATGAGGCGGTGCTCGTAGTGCAGTCCCTCGGCCTCGAACGCCTGCTTGAACTCGGCGTCGTAGACCTCCTGGAACAGGTCCTTGAAGCGGCCGTCGTAGGCCTTCAGGATCGTGTTCTTGGTCGAGAGGTAGACCGGGAACTTGCGCGCGAGACCGTAGTTCAGCGAGGCGCGGGCGAAGTCGCGGATCGACGCGTCGAGGTTGTACTGCACCTGGGCGACGCCGTCGCCGGGCGCCTGGTAGACCTCGAACTTCAGCGGCTCGCTGCCGTCCTCGGGCGTGAACTCGACGGTCAGCGTGCCCTTGCCGGCGAAGCGGAAGTCGGTCGCGCGGTACTGGTCGCCGAAGGCGTGGCGGCCGATGATGATCGGCTTGTTCCAGCCCGGCACGAGGCGCGGGATGTTGGAGATGATGATCGGCTCGCGGAAGATCACGCCACCGAGGATGTTGCGGATGGTGCCGTTGGGCGACTTCCACATCTTCTTCAGGCCGAACTCCTCGACGCGGGCCTCGTCGGGGGTGATGGTGGCGCACTTGACGCCCACGCCGTGCTTCTGGATCGCGTGCGCCGCGTCGATCGTGACCTGGTCGTCGGTCGCATCGCGGTGCTCGATGCCGAGGTCGTAGTACTCGAGGTTCACATCGAGGTACGGGTGGATGAGGGAGTCCTTGATGAACTGCCAGATGATGCGGGTCATCTCGTCGCCATCGAGCTCGACGACCGTTCCCTCGACCTTGATCTTCTCCACCGGTGGATCCTCACTTCTCGTGCGCTTCTCAGACCGCGGACCAGCCTATCGCACGGAGAAAGTATCTCGATATCAAGAGAATTCATGGATGCCGCGACCCCCGGTGGCGGCGGCATCCATGGGCTTCTTGTGAGGTTCGCACACAGGCGTTGGGACGCACCCGCACAGGGGCTAGCCTGTGACCATGGCCGACCTCCGTCTGGAAGAGCTCTCCGCCGCCACCATCGTGGCCGTGAACAGTCTGTCGCTGAAACCCGGGCAGGAGCAGTTCCTCGCACCGGTGAGCTACGGCATCGCCGCGACCGTCGTGAACCCCACCACCACCTGGCAGCGCGTCGTGCTCGAGGGTGACGATGTGGTCGGTTTCGTGAGCGGCAACTTCGACCCGGACGCCCTCCAGGACCACTTCCGCTCGGTGCTCTGGCGCATCAACGTCGACGCCGACGACCAGGGCAAGGGCATCGGGCGGTTCGCCGTCGACGGCCTGCTCGCCGAGGCGCGCACGCGCGGCTCGAGCCGTCTCACCGTCATCTACGAGCCGGGCGACGGCGGCCCCGAGGCCTTCTTCCGCCGCGTCGGCTTCACCCCCGTGGGCGAGACCGAGTTCGGCGAGACGATCGCCGAGATCTCGCTCTGATCGGGCGGATGCCGCGGCATCCCCCCCCCTCACCTCACCCGATGAGGCTCGGCTGCAGATCGCGCAGGGTGCGGCGGTGGGTCATCCGCGTCACGCC
>NZ_SCOB01000015.1:0-78045 GCF_005503465.1 Microbacterium sp. 4NA327F11
CCGCGGCATACGAGACCTGGCTGCATCACTACAATCACCACAGACCCCACACCGGGATCGGCGGCCAGACCCCCTCAGCCCGCGTTCACAACGTCACGGGGAAGTACACCTAGGCCGTGTTGCTAAACGTGGTCGGGCGCTTCGGGGGTGAGTCTTGGATGCGTGTCGCGTGATGTGATCTCGGATGAAGCATGGGCTGTGATCGGCCCGTTGTTCCCGAATGTGAAGTCGACGGGGCGGCCGCCGGTGGATCGGCGCACGGTCGTCGAGGCGACAGCGCGGCGGTTCCGGACCGGGGCACCGTGGCGGGATGTGCCGGAGCGGTTCGGGAACTGGAACACGATCTACAAGAACTTCAACCGGTGGTCCGAGCAGGGGGTGTGGGCGCGGGTGCTGGAGAGGACGCAGTCGCTCGCGCAGCAGTCCGGGGATCTGGACTGGGTCGCGTCGATCGACTCCACGATCGTGCGCGTGCACCAGCACGGCGCGACACTTCCCCGGACTACAGGGGGCGACATCGAACTACAAGAAGTTCGGCGACGAGCCACCTGATCATGCGATCGGCCGCTCTCGCGGCGGGCTGACGACGAAGAATCACCTGGTTTGCGACGGGAAGGGACGCGCCCTCGCGTTCATTCTCACCCTGGGGCAGGCGGCAGATACCAGCATGCTCGCCGCGACGCTGAGCGAGATTCGCGTCCCGGGCGCGAGAGGCAGGCCGAGATCGAGGCCGAACCGGGTGCTCGCTGACAAGGGCTACCCGTCGAGGGCGAATCGGGCGTGGCTGCGCGAGCGCGGGATCGCCTCGACGATTCCCGAACGCGACGATCAGATCGCTCACCGACGCAAGCGCCGCGGCCGACCGATCGACTTCGGCGATCAGCAACGGACCCGCTACCGCGGCCGTAACGTCGTCGAGAGGTGCTTCAACAAGCTCAAACGGTGGCGCGGGATCGCGATGCGCTCAGACAAGACCGCCCGCAACTACCACGCCGGCCTCTGCCTCGCCGCAACCCTCCACTGGCTCACCAGTAGCGCCAGCAATACGGGCTAATCGTCGAACACTTCGGCTTTCGTGGTTTCAGGATCCGCGAGGCCGATCACTACGCGGCTGTATGGCTCGCCGGACAACTCAATCCGCAGCCCGCGTGGCGTGTCTGAGTGCACGAGAGCGAGCGTGATTCCGCGCTCTTCGCCGTTGCGGAAGGTTCCCACTGCGGTCGTGTCGGGAACATATCGGCCCGCGAGCTTGAAGTCTCTTCCCCACCCTTTGATCTGCTCATGTGCGTCGTCCAGAATCTCCACGGAGGTGACGTTGCTCAACGAGAAGCGAGTCGGCGCGAGCAATCCTTCAACCTTCTCGAACACCGACAGAGTGACCACGGCATCGGAGCCATCACGAGTTATCTGAGCCATGCGCCCAGAGTAACTCGCGCGCTGAACACCAATGCCGAACGCCCTGATCCATCAGCATCGACGCATCGGTAGGCACAACGTCCGGTAAGTGAACCGCGTTTAGCAACACGGCCTAGCCCTCGTCGCCGCCGCAGCGCGTGCATCTTGCGGACCACGTAGACGCCGTAGTTCTCCGCATGCAGCCGCACGATCTCCGGGATCAACAGCTCGTCCCGAAGCTGCCGGGCGGACGCGGGCCGCGCTTTCGCAGCCCGGTATCCGCGGGCGGTGAGGAACCCCACCTCGGCGTGCCGCATCACGCGGCAGACGAGCTCGACCCGGAAACGACTACGCATCCTGTCAACGAACGCGATCATCTCGACGAGCGGCGGCCGAGCTCGGTCGCGAAGAACACGCTCGCTGACCGGAGGATCTCGTTCGCCCTCTCCAACTCGGCGATCTACTTCTTCAACCGTTTGATCTCCGCTTGGGCCTCGCTCGAGGTCCCCGGCTGACGGCCCTCGTCGACGTCGAGGCGCTTCTTCCACAATCGCAGCGTCTCGGGATTGACCCGGAGGTTGGCGGCGAGGTGCGTGATCGCGGCGTGATCGGTCTTGTGATCGGGGCGAGCCTCGCTCAGCATCCGCAGCGCACGCTGACGGAACTCGTCCGGATACGGTCCTGGCATAACTCCATCCTCCAAAAGGAAAGGACGGAACGAAACGCAGGGAGAATCATTCACCAGATCAGCCCCAGTTTTGGCCGGGGCCGATCTGCGTTGTGGGGTGCGGCCTCACACTGTGCTCGCGGGCGCCGCGAGTGCGTCGACCGCGAGCAGTGCCAGGTCGGCCGACGCGCGCAGCTGCCGTCTCGAGACGCCCGCGGTGGCGTGCACGGCATGCCCCTCGGTGACGACCATGAGGTAGCGGGCGAGAGCCGCGGCATCCGTCCCTGCGACGAAGTCGCCTTCAGCGACCGCGCGAGCGAGGCGCTCGGCCAGTCGTCGTTCGCCCGCCAGGCGGCTCTGCCCGAGCAAGGCGGGCACGGTCTCGTTGCCGTCGGCGCTGGCGAGTCCGCCCTGGATGGTGAGGCATCCCGCGGGCCGATCGGAGCGCGTCACGGCATCGATGTTGTCGAGAAGTAGGGCACGCGCGACGGCGGGGCCGGTCGGCTGGTCGAGCGCACGCTCGGCGTAGGTCATGTCGGTCTGCGCGTAGCGGGCGATGACCCGTTGGAAGAGCTCTTCCTTGCTGCCGAACGCCCCGTACAGGCTCGGCCGGTTGATGCCCATGGCGGCGGTGAGATCGGTCAGGGATGCCCCGTCGTACCCGTGCACCCAGAACACCCGTGCGGCGGCGTCGAGTGCAGCATCGGGGTCGAAGGCGCGCGGTCGTCCGCGTTCTCTCGTCTCAGCCATGCCTGAATCATACCGTGCGGTACAAAAATTTGACATGCGATCCCCGCGCGCCTATCTTGCCTTTACTACCGATCAGTACATAAAGAAGGAGAGGGACATGGAAGAGCTCGCGGGAAAGACCGCACTGGTCACCGGAGGGACGGCGGGCATCGGTCTCGCGGCCGTGCGTGCGTTCGCGGCGGAGGGAGCGCACGTGGTCGTGACCGGCCGTCGGGAGGCTGGCCTTGCCGCCGTGGCCGCGGAGTTCGGAGATGCGGTGACGACGGTCGCGGCCGACGTCGCCTCGCTCGATGACCTCGACCGCGTCGCCGAGGCGATCGCCGCGCGGGGCGCCGGCCTCGACGTGGTGTTCGCCAACGCGGGCGGCGGCGAGTTCGCGGCCCTCGAGGACATCACGTGGGAGCACGTCACCCAGACGTTCGGGGCGAACGTCGGCGGCGTCGTCTTCACCGTGCAGAAGGTGCTGCCGCTGCTGAACGCGGGCGCGTCGATCGTGCTGACCGGATCGAACATCGATGTGAAGGGCAGCCCGTCGTTCAGCATCTACGCCGCCTCCAAGGCGGCCGTGCGCTCGCTCGCACGCAGCTGGGCCGCAGAGCTCGTCGGCCGCGGCATCCGGGTCAACAGCGTCGCTCCGGGCCCGATCGAGACCCCCGGACTCGCCGGACTCGCGACCGATCCGGCGCAGTCCGACGCCCTGCTCTCTGGACTCGCCGCCGGGGTGCCGATGCAGCGCCTCGGCCGCCCGGAGGAGATCGCGCAGGCCGTACTGTTCTTGGCGAGTGCACGCAGCGCCTACATGACCGGCGCGGAACTGTACGTCGACGGCGGCGCGAGCCAGATCTGAGAGGGGCGAGCAATGTCGCATGCGATGGTGGTGACCGCTTTCGGGGAGCCGGAGGTGCTGCAGTGGCGCGAGATGGCGGCGCCCGTGCCCGCGCCCGGCGAGGTGCTGCTGCGCGTGAGGGCGGCAGGCATCGGCCCGACCGACCTGCAGATCCGTCGCGGTCGTCTCGCTGCCGTCTTCCCGCAGGGCCCTGGGTCGGTGCTCGGATTCGAAGCGGCAGGAGTCGTCGAGTCGGTCGGAGCGGGCGTCGCCGATGTTGCCGTCGGCGATGAGGTGGTCGCGCACCTGCCGCAGCAGGGCGGGTATGGCGAGCTCGTTGCCGCGCCGGTGTGGTTCCCGAAGCCCGCTTCGCTGTCGTGGGCGGATGCCGCGGCCCTGCCCGCTTCCGCGGAGGCGGCCGTCGGCACACTGCGCGAGGTCAGGGCTGAGGCGGGGGAGACTCTCGTGGTGCTCGGTGCGGCCGGATCGGTCGGGGCGCTCATCGTGCAGCTCGCGAGCGCGCGCGGAGTGCGCGTGATCGGTGCGGCGTCGGAGAGGGACGCCGACACCGTCGCCGCCTACGGCGGGGAGCCGGTCGTCTACGGCGATGGGGTCTTCGAGCGGATCGCCGCCACGGGTGTCCGCCGCATCGACGCGGTCATCGACGCGGCCGGCCGCGGCGGACTGGTCGAGGCCGTCGCCGCCACGGGCGACCCCTCGCGCGTGGTCACCCTCGTCGGGTCGGCGGAGGTCGCCCGCAGCGGCGCACGCCTGTCGCACCCGTCGCCCGATCGGGCACCCGATGCGCTCGCGATCACGGTTCCGCTGCTCGCCGCTGGAACGCTTCGCCTGAAGCCGCACCGCGAGTTCGCGCTCACCGACGCGGCCCGCGCGCACGCGCTGCTCGAGTCGGGAGACGTGCGGGAGAAGGTCGTGCTGCGGGCCTGATCGTTGCGGATGCGGCGGATCAGACCGAGGCGCCGACCTGACCGTCAGTCGGCCCGGCCGGGGCGGTGCGATAGGCCTCACGCCAGCGCTGCGCGCGCCGTTGGGGGCGGCGCGCATACGTCGCTATTGCGATGCGGACGGTAGGAGCTCCGATCAGCACCGGCTCTTGCCAGACGGCGGAGGGGGCGATGCTCAGGCCGATCGCGAGCATGAGCAACGCAACGAGCATGCCGTCACCCGCAGCCGCCCACAGATCCTGCTCCTGCAGTGTCCACATCGCCCACCATTCGCGCGCAGCTCTGGCCACGTCGACCCCCGTCCCCGTGCGCTCACGGTAGCGGGAGGATGCGGCATCCGTCTGTCGCCCGTGCGGGGGACGCGGTGGCGCGGGGAGCCCGCCGTGCCGGCCGGGCATCCCGCGAGACGCGGGTCAGTGCGAGGAACGGCGGCACGCTGATCTCGGACTGAGCGCGCCGCTCGCGCTCTCGCTATGCTCACGGCAACGTCGTGAGGGGGAACGATGATGACGGATGACTCGTCCGCCCGTCGCCGGATCCGCATCGGCTGGATCGGATCTCTCGTCTTCGCGCTCATGTGCGTGGCGCTCGGAACCTGGAGCCTCGCGACCGGCGGTGGGCTGATCGGAGGTGCGCAGCTGGCGCTCGGGGCGATCTGGCTGGTGCTGGCGGTGATCCGCGGGGGCGCGCTCAGCCGAGGGCGAGCACCCCAAGCGCCGCACTGACCAGCGACAGAACCAGCGCCACGGCGGCGGGCGCCGGATTCTCGCCCCGGCGCACATGCACGACGGTCGCGCCGACCATGAGCACAGCGAGCGCTGCGGCGGCGACGGCCGCGATGAAGGGCAGGATGCCGGTGGCCAGCGGTGCGATCAATCCGACCGCGCCGACCACTTCGGCGACGCCGATGAGCACCACCTGGCCACGGGTGAACGACTCGACCCATGCGAGTCCGACCGTTCTCAGCTGATCCGGCGTGCGGATGATCTTCAGGCCGCCGGTCGCGAGGAAGGCGAGTGCGAGCACCACGTTGACGATCCAGAGGGCGATGAGCACGCGGCATCCTTTCGTCGAGCGGGTGCGACGCCGCGTTCGGTGTCGTCACGCGGGTTTCGTCGCTGTCGCGAGAGTATCGCGCCGCGGATCGCCGCGTGCGGGATTACGAGCAGGTCTGCTTCGGCATGACGGATCCGGGGCACAGGCGCAGGGTCACGGTCGAGTTCGTCTTGGTGCCGTCGGTGTGCAACAGCGTGAACGTGAACGGCTCGGAGGACCGTGAGCAGTCGTAGACGAAGCCCGTCGCGGTGCCCTGCGTCTGCGTCGCCAGCGACCACTCCTGGAAGGGTGCGGCGCTCGCATCGGTGGTGTTCACGCCGAACCAGAGCGTCGTGCCGGTCGCTTTCCACGCTGCCGTGAGCGGGAGGTTGGGCGTGCTCGAGCAGTCTCCGCCGCCGCTCTCGACGCCTACGGCCGCGTGACTGATCGACCCCGTCGACGGCGCGGTCGTCGTGGTGCCCGTTCCGCCTCCTCCGGACGATCCTGAAGTGCTCGATGTGTGCGCCGGTGTCGGGGTGGCCGAGGCGGGCGGCGACGACGGCGCCGATGGTGTCGGAGTCGGCGTCGACACGGATGTCGCGGCGGCGCCCGCGACCTGCGCACCGCCCATGAGTAGCACGGTGACGAGCACCGATGCGGTGGCGATGAGCAGCGCGGCCAGCACGGCGATGATCGCGATCAGTCCTCGGCGCGATCGTTGTGGCGGCGCAGGCGGAGTCGGCGGGAGCGGTGCGGTGGGGCCTGCGGGATCCGACATGTGCGGAACGCCCTTCGACGCGAGGCGGGAGTTGTGGCCGCCAGTCTAGGGATCGGTCGAGGCGCGCGACAGGGGGATTCGAGCATTGCGCCGGAAGGTTCGAGCATCCAGCCGACGCAGAGGTACGGCATAGTGAGCTCTCAGGTTCTGTCATACTCGCGGCATGACGTCCGTGCCGCCGCCCGAGAGCCCCACTCCTCCGAACGACGGCGAGGCGGCGCCTCCGACGGGAGCACCGGCTGCGGACCCGCCCGCTCCGGTCACCTCGCCCGCGTCCGACGCCGGTGAGAGCGGCGTCGCTCCTTCCATCGAAGCGCCGGAGGCGACGTCCCCGGTAGGACCCGCGCTGCCGCCTCCGCCGGCCTATCCCGCGCCGCCCCGGCCGTCGTCCGGCCCCCGCGCCGGCGGCCTCGCGATCGCGGCGCTCGTGGTCGGCATCGCGGCGTTCGTCGTCGGGCTGGCTCCCGGGCTCGGCATCCTGATCGGCGGGACTGCGGTCGTGCTGGGTATCGTGGCGCTCGTGAAGGGCGCCCGGAAGGGCTTCCCGGTCACGGGCATCATCCTCGGCGCTCTCGGCGTGCTGGCCTCGATCGCAACGACGATCGCCCTGATCGTCGGGCTGTCCCTGCTGCCGACGATCGTCGAGAGGTCGGCCTCGGCGAGCCCGCAGACTCTCCCCTCCGCCACCCCGCGGGACGAGGCATCCGTCGCACCCGGCGCGGGCGCGGTGCCGACCGGATTCGACGACGTCGACGCGGCCGTCCTCGCCGACATCGTCGCAGACCCCGACGGTCACGTCGGCGAGAAGGTCGTGGTCTACGGGTTCGTCAGCCAGTTCGACGAGGCGACCGGGCCGTGCCTCGCGCTTCTCGGCGTCGGCGCAGCGCAGTCGACGTCGAGCTGGGACTACCCGCACGACGTCATCGGCGGCGGCGGTGACGGCATCACGTGCCCGACGCTCGAGGGTGTCCTCGAAGGCGACCATCTGAAGCTGTGGGTGACGGTCGCCGGCAGCTACACCTATGGTGCGGTCTCGGGTGAGGACGTCAGCGCCCCCGCGTTCGACATCGCGCACGTCGAGCTGCTCGAGCCGCTCACGTCCTGAACGAGCGGATGCCGCGGCATCCGCTCTGCCTCACAGCACCAGCAGCGAGCTGGTGGCGGTGGCGAGCACGGTGCCGGCGGCGTCGGTGATCGCGCCCTCGGTGAAGATGACGCGTCGGCCGGGCTTCACGACCCGTCCCGTCGCGAGCAGTGGACCTGTCGCCAAGGTGATCGGGCGCAGGTACGACACGGTGATGTCGATCGACGTGTAGCCCTGGCCGGCGTCGAGGGTGGTGTGGCCGGCGCAGCCGCACACGGTGTCGAGCAGCGTGCACGCGAGCCCGCCGTGCACGGTGCCGATCGGGTTGTAGTGCTCGCCGCCCGGCTCGCACACGAACACCACGCGCCCGGGCTCGACCTCGGTCAGGCGGAAGTTCATCGTCTGCGCGATCGGGGGCGGGGGCAGGTGTCCGTCACGCAGGGCCAGCATCGCGTCGAGTCCGCTCATCGCGGCGACGCCGTCGCGCACGGCGATCGGGTCCGTCCACGTGAGGGTGCGGGTGTGCTCGGTCATGCTGCTCCTCTGCATCGAGGTGGTCGGGTCACACCCTACTCGTGAAACTCAGTCTCACGTACTATGGTTCTCGATGTCACCCGCGACCCCGCGTCGCGCGCGCCGCCCGCCCAACGAGGGGAACCCCATGGCCGCCCAGTCCTCGCCGTACACCCCGCCCGTCGCCGAGTACGGATTCCTCTATCGCGAGGTGTTCGGCGGCGA
Source organism: Microbacterium sp. 4NA327F11 (assembly GCF_005503465.1). Taxonomy (NCBI): domain Bacteria; kingdom Bacillati; phylum Actinomycetota; class Actinomycetes; order Micrococcales; family Microbacteriaceae; genus Microbacterium; species Microbacterium sp. 4NA327F11. The sequence continues at coordinate 8,239 of NZ_SCOB01000015.1, forward strand.
CGTCGTCGCCCGCGCGACCAGTGGCGCCCTCAGCGCCGACGACGCCGTCGACGTGCTCGAGGCCGCCGGCGACTTCGCCGCCGAGGTCATCGCCCCCCTCAACGCCATCGGCGACGCCGAAGGCACCGTCGTCGTCGACGGCGACGCCCGCACCGCCCCCGGTTTCAAGGAGGCCTACGCCGCGCTGGTGGAGGCCGGGTGGGTGGCCGCCGAGGCGCCCGAGTCGGCCGGCGGCGAGGGGCTCCCCGCCGTCGTGCAGGCCGGGCTCGGGGAGATCTGGAACGCCGCCAACCCGGCGCTCGCGCTGTGCTGGATGCTCACCCACGGTCAGATCCACGCGCTCGACGCCTATGCGGGCGACGAGGTGCGCGAGACCTACCTGGCACGACTCGTCGAGGGGAGCTGGACCGGCACCATGAACCTCACCGAACCGCAGGCCGGCACCGACCTCGGCGCGATCCGCACGACCGCCACCCCGAACGGCGACGGCAGCTGGTCGATCACCGGCCAGAAGATCTTCATCACCTGGGGAGACCACGACGTCGCCGAGAACATCGTGCACCTCGTGCTCGCCCGCACCCCTGACGCTCCCGCGGGCGCCAAGGGCCTCTCCCTGTTCGTCGCCCCGAAGTTCCTCGTCGAGCCCGACGGTTCACTCGGCGCACGCAACGCCGTGACGACCGTGTCGGTCGAGCACAAGCTCGGCATCCACGGCAGCCCGACCTGCGTGCTCGCCTACGACGGTGCGACCGGCTACCTGGTCGGCGAGGTCGGCGGCGGACTCGCCGGCATGTTCGTCATGATGAACTCCGCCCGCCTCGGCATGGGACACCAGGGCATCGGCCTTGCAGAGCGCGCCTACCAGCAGGCCTCCGCCTACGCCACAGCCCGTCTGCAGGGGCCCGTGCCCGGTCGCCCCGACGGCACCGCCATCGCCGAGCACCCAGACGTGCGTCGACTGCTGCTGTCGATGTCGAGCAGCATCAGCGCGATGCGAGCGCTCGCCGTCTACGTCGGCGACCTGTTCGACCGCGCGGACGACGCCGACAACCGTCAGCTCGCCGAGTTCTTCGTGCCCATCCTCAAGGGGTGGGCGAGCGAGGAGGCCGTGCGCATCGCCTCCGACGGCATCCAGGTGCATGGCGGCATGGGCTTCATCGAGGAGACCGGCGCGGCCCAGCACTACCGCGACGCCCGCATCATCCCGATCTACGAGGGCACCACCGCGATCCAGTCCAACGACCTCGTCGGGCGCAAGACGGTGCGCAACCAGGGCGAGACCGCGCGCCGCATGTTCGACCTCGCGCGCGCCGCGGTCGCGACGCTGGCGGGCTCCGACGAGCCGGTCGCGCGCCGCACGGCCGAGCGCCTCGAGCGCGCCGTCGCCGCCGCCGACCGTGCGACCGCTGCCGTGGTCGGCTTCGGCGCCAGCCCCCGCGACGCCCACGCCGTGAGCGTCGACTACCTGTGGCTGCTCGCGCTCGTCGCCGGCGGGTGGATGCACGCGCTGATCGTCGCCGCGACCCTCGCACACGACGGACGCGACGCCGACGACGAACGCCGGCTCACCGAGGCCGACTTCTTCGGGGCGCACCAGCTCGCGCACGCGCACGCGCTCGCCGAGTCGGTGGCCGCCGGCGAGATCGGGTGAGGCGCGGCATCCGCCCCTGACTCAGTGCGCGGCGCGCACCGCGACGATCGCGTCCCACAGGGCGTCGGCCGTCTCGCGCTTCGAGCCGCTCGTGCGTCCGACGATGTCGCCCGCGGCGTCGACGAAGAAGAGACAGTTCTCGGATGCCTCGAACCCGGCCTCCCAGCCGACCTCGTTGACGGCGAGCAGGTCGACGCCCTTGCGCTCGCGCTTGCGGCGCGCGCGCTCGACGAGCGCGTCGCCGGTGGCGGTCTCGGCGGCGAATCCGACGACGGTCTGCCCGGCCCGCCGGTCACGGGCCAGTCCCGCCAGGATGTCGGGGTTCTGCACCAGCTCGAGCGTCAGCGTCTCGCCGGCGGCCTCCTTCGTGACCTTGCCGTCCGCGATCTGCGGCACCCGGTAGTCGGCGACGGCCGCCGCCATGACGACGACGTCGGCTGTCGCCGCGGCATCCGTCGTCGCGGTCAGCAGCTCTGCCGCGGTGCCGGCGTGCGACACGGCGATGCCGGGCACGGATGCCGCGGCCCCCACGCCCTCGTCGACGTGCGCGAGGATCAGGTCGACCTGCGCGCCGCGCGCCGCCGCCGCGAGCGCGACGGCGACACCCTGCTTCCCGCTGGAACGGTTGCCGATGAAGCGCACCGGGTCGATCGGCTCGCGGGTTCCGCCCGCGGTCACGGTGACCCGCAGACCCTCGAGGTCACGGGGGCGCACGGCGGCGAGCGCGATCCGAAGGATCTCATCGGGCTCGAGCATGCGTCCGGGTCCGGAGTCGCCCCCGGTCAGCTCGCCCTCGGCCGGACCGGCGATCACGACACCGCGGGAGCGCAGCGTCGCGACGTTCGCGACGGTCGACGGATGCCGCCACATCTCGGTGTGCATCGCGGGGGCGACCACCACGGGCGCCGTGGTGGCGAGCAGCGTCGTGCCGAGCAGATCGTCGGCGATACCCGCCGCCATGCGGGCCAGGGTGTTGGCGGTGGCCGGAGCGATCACGACCAGGTCGGCGGACTGCCCGAGCGCCACATGGCGCACCGTCGCGACGTCGTCGTGCACCGACGTCGTCACGGGGTGACGGCTGAGCGCCTCCCAGGTCGGAGCGCCGACGAAGCGCAGCGCATCCGCGGTAGGAATGACGTGCACCTCGTGGCCGTTCTTCACCAGCGTGCGCACCAGCGTCGCCGACTTGTACGCGGCGATCCCGCCGGTGACCCCTACGACGACGAACACGCCCCGATTCTCGCACGACCCGCGGGCACGGCAGCCCGCTGCAGGAGGACCCCATGTGCACCGTGATCGTTCGAGTGCCCGACGACCCGCGGCATCCGACCCGCGTGCTCGCCGTGCGCGACGAGGATCCCGAGCGCGAGTGGAACCCGCTCGGCGACTGGTGGCCCGAGGCGCATCCGGGGGTGATCGGCGTGCGCGACGTCCGCGCGGGGGGCGCGTGGCTCGCTGCCGCGCCCGACCGCGGACTCCTGGCCGTGCTGCTCAACCGGGCGGAGGGGCACGATCTTCCCGAGAGCGCCGTGGTCTCCCGCGGAGCCCTGCCGCTCGCCGCCGTCGAGGGCGAGGCCGTGCCCGCCGCCCCCCGGACGCGCGGGTTCAACCTGCTCACCGTGGGGGCCGCGGCATCCGTCGTCACCCGGTGGGACGGCACCGTTGTGCACGAGACCGTGCTCGGGCCGGGCACCCACATGGTCGCCCACGACGACGTCGACGACCCCGCCACCGGACGCATCGCCGCCTGGCTTCCCGCGTTCGCTGCCGCACCCCTCTCGGCGACCGGCGACCGCGCCTGGTGGGAGGACTGGTTCGACGTGCTCGCGGCGTCGACGGGCGACGGGGCTTCGAGCGACGCGGCGATCGTGCGGGACAACCGCTACCTGGGCATCCCGACCCAGTCGCTGCTCGTGTGCGTCGCCGAGGTGACCCTCGACGCCGTCGACGTGCGCTACGCCGAACTTCCCGCGCCCGGCGTGTGGGCGCATGTGCACCCGGCCTGAGAGGATGCGCTCATGATCATCGCCGCCCTCGTGTTCGCCGCGCTCGCCGCGCTCGTGCACGTCTACATCTTCGTGCTCGAGTCGCTGCGGTGGACCGAGCCGGCCACGCGCCGCATCTTCGGCCTGCGCAGCGCCGAGGAGGCCGAGCTCACCAGGTCGCTCGCGTTCAACCAGGGCTTCTACAACCTGTTCCTCGCACTCGCGACCGCGATCGGCATCGTGCTCGTCGCGGCCGGGTCGCTCACGATCGGCGCGACCCTCGTGCTCGTGGGCACCGGGTCGATGCTCGCCGCGGCCCTCGTGCTCGTGCTCTCGAGCCCGAAGCTCGCCCGCTCTGCCGCGATCCAGGGCACGTTCCCGCTCATCGCCGTCGTGCTGACGGCGCTCGCGCTGATCTGAGCGCGCCGCCGCCGGCTACTTCCGACGCCGGCCGGTCGTCAGCCGTTCAGCGTGATCAGCGCGACGCCACGTCGCCGGCGTGCAGGTGCTCGTCGACGAGCATGAGGCCGCCCGAGGAGTTCGCCGAACTCGCCAGCTCCTCGATCCACTCCCGGCTCAGGAGAGCGGGCTCGGGGTCGAGGAACGTGAACCGCAGCGGGATCGACGGGTGCAGCCAGATGGTGCTGCGACCGACCGGCTCGCCCTCGGGGTGCCGCCACGACAGCGTGAAGCTCTCGCCGCGACGCAGCTTCGTCGCGATGACCACCTTGAGGTGTGCGAGGGCGCGGTCCTCGATGTGGATCGGCGTCTCAGAACCGCCGTAGTAGATCGTGCCCATGCGCCCACCATAATCCCCGCGCGCCGATCCCGCGCCTCTCGGATGCCCCGCGCGGTCTCGGTCGCCTCAGACGGCGTCGTCGATCTGCTCTGGCTCTGCGCTTCCTATGCGTTGCCCGAGGAACCCGCATTCTTGGCGAAATCTTGCGCCCGCGCGGTCACCATCGAGCCATGACCACCTACGCCACCGAACGGTCCGTCCGCAGGCAGGACGCCGCCACCGACGCGCTGCTCGGCTCGCGACGGTCGCCGCGACTCCTCTGGAACCTCGCCGCCACCGCAATCGTGTGGGGGACGAGCCTCGTTATCCTCGCGCTGTGGATCCACGGCGGGGGCATTCAAGCGGTCATCGGCCTCAACGCGGAGACCTACTCCACGCTCGGTCGACTCACCGGACTCATCTCGGCCAACCTGCTCCTCTACCAGGTGCTCCTGATGGCGCGCGTGCCGATCTTCGAGCGCGGATGGGGCCGCGACGGCCTCGTGCGGGCGCACCGCCTGACCGGCTTCTGGTCGTTCTGGCTGATGCTCGCCCACATCGCGCTGCTCAGCATCGGCTACGCCGTCAACGCGCACGTGAATCCCCTCCTGCAGCTGTGGGACTTCGTGTGGAACTACCCCGGAATGATGCTCGCGACAGCGGGCACGGGGCTGCTCATCCTCGTCGTGGTCACCTCGATCCGGAAGGCGCGCAAGAAGCTGCGCTACGAGTCCTGGCACCTCATCCACCTCTACGCCTACCTCGGCGTGGGGCTGGCCATCCCGCACATGCTGTGGACCGGCTCGGACTTCATCGGGCAGCCGCTGGTCAGTGCCTACTGGTGGACGCTCTGGGCGATCGCCGCCGCCGCGGTGCTGGTCTTCCGCCTCCTCGTGCCGTTGAGCCGCTCGATGCGGCATGACCTACGGGTCGTCGCCGTGGAGGCAGACGGCTCCAACGGCGTCACCGTGCGCATGCGCGGACGTGACATCCACAAGCTCGGCGCGCAGGCGGGCCAGTTCTTCAACTGGCGCTTCCTGGACGGCCCCGGCTGGACCCGCTCCCACCCCTTCTCGCTCTCGACCGCACCGCGCGGCGACGAGCTCACCGTGACCGCGCGCATCGTCGGCGACGGCACCTCCCGCATGACGCGGATGCGCAAGGGAACGAAGGTCATGTTCGAGGGCCCCTACGGCGCGATGACCGGCGACGCACGACGCCGTTCGAAGATGCTCATGCTCGGAGCGGGAGCCGGTGTCGCGCCGCTTGTGGCGATCCTCGAAGCCGAACGATTCGTGCCCGGCGAGGCGATCCTCGTCACCCGCGACCACGATCCCGCTCATGCCCTCCGCCGACCGCAGATCGCCCGGATGGTCGCCAAGCGCGGTCTGCGACACTACACGCTCGACGGGCACCGCTCGCACGGCGACTCGACGTGGATCCCCGCGACTCACGCGTCGTGGGCGGGGGAGGATCTTCTCCGCTACATCGCTCCCGACATCGAGGACTACGACATCTTCCTGTGCGGACCGGGCCACTGGATGGACAGCATCCGCGATGACCTGCTCGAGACCGGAATCCTCCCCTCGCAGATCCATAGCGAGAACTTCTCGATCTGAGCGGATGCCGCGGCATCCTCTCGTCTCTCACCACCTACGGAGCGCACACCATGAAGAAGATCGTCTGGACGATCCTCGTGACCATCAGCGGCGTCGTGCTGCTGTTCAGTTACCGCACCTCCCTCGGGGCGGGAACGACCGTCGCCTCCTCGACGACCGGCTTCTCGGGGAGCATCGGCGGCTCGACAGGAAGCGGCACGAGCTCGAGCACCACCAGCGGATCGGCCGCGGCTGCGACGCCGTCGGCGAGTGCGAAGGCGTCCGCGTCGACCGGCAGCAGCTCGTCTTCGTCCTCGAGCGGGACGTCGACCTCGACCGGCCTCAAGAACGGCACCTTCACCGGATCGGCCGCCTCGACGCGCTTCGGGAATGTGCAGGTCGCCATCACGGTGGCGGGCGGCAAGATCACGAATGTCGACGTGCCGCAGTATCCGAATGGGAGCGGGCGCGACGTGGAGATCGCGAACTACTCTCTTCCCCAGCTGATCTCCGAGACACTGTCGGCGCAGAACGCGAACATCGACATGGTCTCGGGCGCGACCTACACCAGCGAGGGCTACCTGCAGTCGTTGCAGAGCGCGATCGACCAGGCGAAGTGATGACTGCCGAGCTGCACCGTACCGTGCGCGTGGCCGATGTCATGGGCATGGTGATCAGCGTGCACGTGCTCACGCACGCCCCCACGGTCACGGGCGTCGACGATGCGATCGCCGTCGCGTTCGCCGAGCTGCGCGACATCGACCGCGTGTTCTCGACCTATCGGTCCGACTCGGATGTCTCCCGCCTCCGCCGCGGCGAGCTGACCCTCGCGGCGGCCGACCCACGGGTGGCGGAGGTCGCCCGCGCGTGCGAGGAGGCGGAGGCAGTCACCCGCGGACTGTTCAGCGCTCGCTTCGACGGAGCGTTCGACCCGACGGGGTATGTGAAGGGCTGGGCGGTGGAGAGCGTCGCCCGGGGGCACCTGGCGCCCCTGTTGGAGAACGCCGATGTCGCCGCCTGGGCCATCAATGCCGGCGGTGATATGCAGGTCGCGACGGCCGCGGGTCTCGACCGTGACTGGCGGGTCGGCATCGCCGACCCGGCGCGGCCCGGACAGCTGGCCGCCGTCGTCGAACTGCGCGACGGTGCCGTCGCGACGTCGGGCACGGCCGAGCGGGGGGCGCACATCCTCGATCCGCGTACGGGCGCCCCGGCGCTGGGGGCGACCAGCTCGACGGTGGTCGCCGACAGCCTCGCCGTCGCCGACGTCTGGGCGACGGTCGGTGTGGTCGCCGGCATCGACGACCTCGGTTGGATCCGCGAATGCCCGGGACGCAGCGGCATGGTGATCGGCGCCGGAGGGCGCACCCGGCGCTGGGTGTCGGGGGTGGAGGTCGCCGCTGCGGCAGGCGATCCGTTTCGCGTGAGCGCGTAAGCGCACGCCCGGCGGGTCGCCGGACGCGTCAGCGCGCGAGCGGCAGGTCGATGAGGAACGTGGTGCCGGCGGCATCCGTCTGCTCGACGACCACAGACCCGCCGTGGCGCACGGCGACGTCGCGCACGAGGGAGAGCCCAAGGCCGAAGCCACGCCGACGACCGGTCTCGCCCAATCGCGCGAAGCGCTCGAAGATGCGCTCGCGGTCTTCGGGCCGGATGCCTGACCCCTCGTCGGTCACCCGGATGTGCACCCGATCCCGCACGATGCGCGACGACACCGTGACGGTCGATCGTCCCGGAGTGTGCTGGATGGCGTTGTCGACGAGGGCGACGCACATGCGCGTGAGGCTGGTCGCCGGGAGGGCGACGGATGCCGCCTCGGCCACGTCGATCGCGAGCGTGACCTCGCGATCGTCGGCGAGCGGGCGCAGCGAGTCGAGTGTCGCGGCGATGACCTCGCCCACCTCCGCCCGCGCCGACGGATCGCGGGCGTCGGCCTCCGCGGCGACGAGCAGGTCGGTGAGCACATCGTCCATCGCGGCGGCATTGCGCCGCAGGTCCGAGAGGGTGGAGTCGATCTCCTCCCCCCGGCGGTGACGTCGCTCGACCAGCTGGATGCGGCTCGTGAGCGCGGTGAGGGGGGTGCGCAGCTCGTGGCTCGCATCCGAGACGAAGTGGCGTTGTAGGCGCATCGCCTCGGCGAGCGGACGGGTGGCGCGCCGCGCCGCGTACCAGGCGATGAGCCCGAGCACGGCGACGCCCACGAGCGAGAGCGCGATGACGATCGGCACAGTGCGGTCGACGTCGACCACGATGTGGTCGTACGCGCGGATTCCGTCGGGCACCGACGGCGAGCCGGTCACGCCGGGGTCGGGGCTGACCACGTCGCCGCGCGTTTCGGGACGGCCGGTCGCCAGAAGGAGCCACACGAGGATGCCGGCACCGCCGAGCAGCACGAGGGCGGAGGCGATGCCGACGGTCAGCCCGATGCGCCGGGCCGCACGCCGCAGGCGCTCGGAGTCCGTGCGGGGACTCACGACGGATCCCCGATCCGGTAGCCTCGCGCCCGTACGGTCTCGATGATCTCGGGCGTGGCCTTGCGGCGGATGTAGTGCACGTAGGTGTCGACCGAGCTCTCCGAATCGCCCGAGGCGAAGACGGCGTCCACGATCTCGGCGCGCGAGAACACGTGGTCGGGGCTCTCGGCGAGCAGGCGCAGCAGGGCAGTCTCGGTCGCGGTGAGCGCGACGCGGCGTCCTTCGGGCGAGAAGAGGGCGAGCGCTGCCGGCGCGAATTGCCACTCGCCGACCTCACGGCGCACGCCGTCGGTGCGGAAGCCGCGCCGAAGCGCCCGCAGTCGGGCGAGCAGCTCGTCGTAGTCGAACGGCTTCACGAGGTAGTCGTTGGCGCCGACGTCGAGTCCCTCGACGCGGTCGTGCACCGACCCGAGCGCCGTCAGCAGCAGGATGGGCGTCGCGATGTGGGCCGTGCGCACCGCCTGCACGAGGGCGATGCCGTCCATCCCCGGCAGGCGGCGGTCGACGACCATCGCCTCGTACCGCCGCGACAGCGCACGCTGCAGGGCGCTCTCACCGTCGGCGACGTGGTCGACCCGGTAGACCTCCGAGAGCACCTCGACCGTGATCTCCGCGATCTCGGGGTCGTCCTCGACGTAGAGCAGCGCGGGTCGCTCGGCGCCGTCGGCCTGGGGGGTGCTCACGCACCCAGCACACCATGCGGGCGCTGAGATGTCACCAAGACGAGCGGATGCCGCCTCTCGCCGCCCCGCGACGGCGTGGCGTGAACACGGTGACGGCGCGGAGGATCACCCGCGTTTAGGCTCCTCACATGGGGAGATTCATCTACGACACGATCGGCAACTCGGTGGAGATCGAGGACCGCACGCTCGCGCATCTGCGCATCGTCGTGATGAACAAGCTGCGTCGTGCCGAGCCGTTCATGTTCGACGTCGAGATGGGCGACGGCAGCGGTCGCCGCAGCTTCTGGGTGCACCCCTCCGTGCCGCTGCAGTTCCACTTCTTCGGCAGCCGCCAGCCGCGCATCAACCGCGCCTGGGTCGAGGATCTGATGGCCGCGGCATCCGGCCCGAACGGCCTGACGATCACGCCGGAGCCGGCGGACGAGCCTCCCGCCGGGCCCCCGTCGGACTGAGTCGTTCGGATCCGTCGCCGCCTTGTCAAGACCTGGGCGGATCCTCGCTCGCGCGGGACAGTGGAACCTGCTGTCCTCAGGAGGTGATGCGTGCGATGACACGAGGTGAACCCGAGCCGAGGGACGAGGGGATCGATGCGGCATCCGAGGTGCCCATCGACGCCCACCCGGCGTTCGATCAGGTGCCGGCGATCGATGTGATCGACGGCGAGCTGGTGCCGCGCGGTCCCCGGGCGCGCCCCTGACGGTCATGCTTTTCCGCGGGCGCTCACAGCGTCCCCCGATGAGACGGTCGTAGCGTCGGCCGGGTGAGTGTGCCGCTCGACGACCAGTCCATCACCGTCTCCCCGTCGCAGTTGCGCGATGCGCGCGACGAGCTGCAGCGTTTCCTGCTGGAGTACCGCTTCGGCATGCAGGAGATCGAGACCAAGATCCAGATCCTGCGGGACGAGTTCCTGCACATGCACGACTACAACCCGATCGAGCACGTCTCGAGTCGCGTCAAGAGCCCCGACAGTCTGGTCGAGAAGGTGCTGCGCAAGGGCATCGCCCCCGACTTCGACTCGATCCGGGCGAACATCACGGATGTCGCGGGCGTGCGCGTGACCTGCAGCTTCACCGCCGACGCCTATCGCCTCTTCGATCTGCTCACCTCGCAGCCCGACATCACGGTGCGCACCGTGAAGGACTACATCGCCGAGCCCAAGCCGAACGGCTACAAGTCGCTGCACGCGATCGTCGAGGTACCGGTGTTCCTCTCGACAGGGCCGATGCCGATCCCCGTCGAGGTGCAGTTCCGCACGATCGCGATGGACTTCTGGGCGAGCCTCGAGCACAAGATCTACTACAAGTACGCGCGCCAGGTGCCGGCGGGGCTCGTGGAGAGTCTGAAGGATGCCGCAGATACCGCGTCCGAGCTCGACGGGCGCATGGAGCGGCTGCACCGCGAACTCCACGGGCCCCACGCGGTCGACGTCTGACCCGACGAGAATGAGCGGGTGGACGACGTCGAAGCGCTGATCGCGGGTGCCCGCGCGCGTCTGACCGCCGCGGGAGCGCCGCGCGAGCCGCTGGGCCGCTGGCGCGGCCGTCGGTTCGTCGGCATCCCGCTGGCGCCGAACGTGGTTCCGGCCGGGTCCGCCTGGCACCTCGGGGTGCTGCTCATCGGCCCGGACGACGTCTTCGCGACCGGAGAGATCGTGCGCGCCCGTCCCGAGGTGCGCCGCGGGTTCGCCGCCGAGTCGCAGCGCCGACGGGCGGATGTCGCGGCCGCCGCCTCCCGCGGAGGCTTCGCCGACGGGCAGGTCGTGCACCTCGGCTGGGAGAGGCTCGACCTCGCCGCGGTCGGGCGGGGCGAGGCATCCGGCCCGCTGCGGCAGGGGACGGACGGACCCGAGGTGCGCTGGAGCGCCCGCGGTGGGTGGCGACCGCTCGCCGCCTACCTCGACGAGCGCATCGCGCTGCTGCTCGACCCGCCGTCCGGCGCGACCTGAGCCCGCAAGACGTGCCCGTCAAGCCCCGGTGCGGCGACGCGCGGATGGCCGATGCTCGGAAGGTGAGTGACCCGAACGCCGAGCCGACCGCCGACACGTCTGCGACATCCGCACCCGCTAATGTGGGGGCTCCCGAGCAGGGAGGGGCGCACGTGCAGGCTTGGCCGGGATCCGCGTACCCCCTGGGCGCGACCTTCGACGGCAACGGCACCAACTTCGCCCTGTTCAGCGAGGGCGCCGAAAGTGTCGAGCTGTGTCTGTTCGACGACGCCGGCACCGAGACCCGCGTCGAGCTCGTCGACGTCGACGCGTTCGTGTGGCACGCCTACCTGCCGAACATCGAGCCGGGTCAGCGCTACGGCTACCGCGTGCACGGCGAATACGATCCGGCCGCGGGGGCGCGCTACAACCCGAACAAGCTGCTCCTCGACCCCTACGCGAAGGCCGTCGACGGCCAGATCGACTGGGACCAGGCGCTGTTCGCCTACACGTTCGGCGACCCCGACTCCCGCAACGACGACGACTCCGCCGCGCACATGATGAAGGGCGTCGTCATCAACCCCTTCTTCGACTGGGGCGGCGATCGGCAGCCGAAGACGCCGTACTCCGAGACCTTCATCTACGAGGCCCACGTGAAGGGCCTCACGAAGCTGCATCCGCTCGTGCCGGAGGAGATCCGCGGCACGTACAGCGCGATCGCCCACCCCGCGGTCATCGAGCACCTGAAGAAGATCGGCGTCACCGCGATCGAGCTCATGCCCGTGCACCAGTTCGTCAACGACGACACCCTGCAGCAGAAGGGCCTGTCGAACTACTGGGGCTACAACACCATCGCCTTCCTCGCCCCGCAAAACACCTACGCCTCGACCGGCCAGCGCGGCCAGCAGGTGCAGGAGTTCAAGGGGATGGTGCGGGCGCTGCACGCCGCCGGCATCGAGGTGATCCTCGACGTGGTCTACAACCACACGGCCGAGGGCAACCACCTCGGTCCGACCCTGTCGATGCGGGGCATCGACAACGAGGCGTACTACCGGCTCGAGCAGGACGACAAGCGCTACTACACCGACTACACCGGCACGGGCAACAGTCTCAACGTCGGCAACCCCCACGCGCTGCAGCTCATCATGGACTCGCTGCGCTACTGGGTGCTCGAGATGCACGTCGACGGGTTCCGGTTCGATCTGGCGGCGACCCTCGCCCGCGAGTTCTACGACGTCGACCGCCTGGCCGCCTTCTTCGAGCTCGTGCAGCAGGACCCGGTGGTCTCGCAGGTCAAGCTCATCGCCGAACCGTGGGACGTCGGCCCCGGCGGCTACCAGGTCGGCAACTTCCCCCCGCAGTGGACCGAGTGGAACGGCAAGTACCGCGACACCGTGCGCGACTTCTGGCGGGGCGAGGCGGCGACCCTCGGCGAGTTCGCCTCGCGGCTCACCGGGTCGGCCGACCTGTACGAGCACAGCGGGCGGCGGCCCGTGGCATCCATCAACTTCGTGACCGCCCACGACGGGTTCACCCTGCGCGACCTGGTGTCGTACAACGAGAAGCACAACGACGCGAACGGCGAGGACGGCAACGACGGGGAGTCGTTCAACCGGTCGAGCAACTGCGGCGTCGAGGGGCCGACCGACGACCCGGTGGTGCTCGCCCGGCGCGCGCAGCAGCAGCGCAACTTCATCGCCACCCTGCTGCTCAGCCAGGGCGTGCCGATGCTGCTGCACGGCGACGAGCTCGGCCGCACCCAGCAGGGCAACAACAACACGTACGCGCAGGACAACGAGCTCAGCTGGATCGACTGGGAGCACGTCGATCAGCCCCTCGTCGAGTTCACCGCGGCCCTCGCGCGCCTGCGACACGACCACCCGACCTTCCGTCGCAGCCGCTTCTTCGACGGCCGCCCGGTGCGCCGCGAGGAGGGGAGCCCGGTGCCCGACATCGTGTGGCTGCGCCCCGACGGCACCCCGATGCAGCCCGAGGACTGGGACGCCGGCTTCGGCCGCGCGGTCGGGGTGTTCCTCAACGGCGGCGGCATCCGCGAGCGCGATCGGCGCGGGAGCGAGATCGTCGACGCGCACTTCCTCGTCTACTTCAACGCGGGCGACGAGGCGGTCGACTTCACCGTTCCCGAGGTGGAGTATTCGCCGAGCTGGGACGTGCTGGTCGACACCGCCGGCCATCTCGCGAACACCGGCGTCGTCGATCCTGGCGACGTGGTCGGCGTCGGCGCGGCGTCGCTGCTGGTGCTGATCGAGCACCGTGCCGCCCCGCCCGAGGTCGACCACTCGGTGGCCGCGTCGCTCGCGCAGGCGGTCACTGCGGCGATCGACGAGGTGCCGGGCGCCGCCCCCAAGAGCGAACTGCCGAGGTGAGCGCATGAACCCGTCGTCGACCTATCGTCTGCAGATCCGACCCGGGTTCGACCTCGACGCCGCCGCCGCGATCGTGCCGTACCTGCGCGATCTCGGCGTCGGCTGGGTCTACCTGTCGCCGCTGTTGACGGCGACGACCGGTTCCGACCACGGCTACGACGTCGTCGACCCGGCGCGCATCGACCCGGCGCGCGGCGGCGCGGAGGGGTTCGCGCGCTTCGTCGCGGCGGCACGGGAGGCGGGCCTCGGCGTGCTCGTCGACATCGTGCCCAACCACATGGGCGTCGCGGTGCCGCGCGAGAACCCGTGGTGGTGGGACGTGCTGCGGCTCGGCGAGGCGTCCGCCCACGCCCGCGCGTTCGACATCGACTGGGCGTTCGGCGGCGGCCGCGTGCGCCTCCCCGTGCTCGGCGGCGAGCTCGACGACGTCATCGGCGATCTCGTGATCGACCGGGATCCCGCGGCATCCGCACCCGACGGAGTCTTGCGGTACGTCGACCACGTCTTCCCTCTCGCGCCCGGCTCGCTCGACGGCATCGGGAGCGCGCCCACGACCGTCGACGTGCGCACCGTGCTCGGCCGGCAGCACTATGAGCTGCGGTTCTGGCGCGACGAGGCGACCGACCTCAACTACCGACGCTTCTTCGCCGTCACCTCCCTCGCGGGGGTGCGCGTCGAGGATCCCGCGGTGTTCGCTGCCGCCCACGTCGAGATCGTGCGGTGGGCGACGGAGGGGCTCGTCGACGGCCTGCGCGTCGACCATCCCGACGGCCTCGTCGACCCGGCCGGCTACCTCGAGCGGCTGCGGTCCGCCGTCGGCGGGCTGCCGGTGTGGGTCGAGAAGATCCTCGAGCACGCCGCGACCGACCACCCCGAGCGCCTCGCACCGTGGTGGGCGAGCGCGGGCACGACGGGCTACGACGCGATGGCCGAGCTCGACCGGCTCTTCATCGACCCGCGCGGCGTCGCGGCGCTCGACGGGCTCGACGCGGCCCTGCGCGCGGAGACCGGCCTGCCGCCCGCGCCCGCCTGGGACGACCTGATCGTCGAGACGAAGCGCACGATGGCCACGACGATCCTGCAGTCCGAGGTGCGGCGGCTCGTGCGCACGCTCCCGGCCGAGGTGCGCGAGGCGGTGGGGGCGGATGCCGCGGCCCCCGCGCTCGCCGAGATCCTGGCCGCCTTCCCGGTGTACCGCTCCTACCTGCCCGCGGGTGCCGCCGACCTGGTGCGGGCGGGGGAGGAGGCATCCGCCCGCCGGCCTGACCTCGCGGACGCGATCGACGCCCTGCTGCCGGTGCTCGGAGATGCGACGCTCGAGGTCGCACGCCGGTTCGAGCAGACCACGGGGCCCGTCATGGCGAAGGGTGTCGAGGACACGGCGTTCTACCGGTTCACCCGGCTCGGCACGCTCACCGAGGTCGGCGGCGACCCGTCGGTCGCCTCGCTCGACGTCGAGGGGTTCCACGCGGCGTTCGCCGAGCGTCACGCGCGCTGGCCTCACGCGCTGACGGCCCTGTCGACCCACGACACCAAGCGCAGCGAAGACGTGCGCGCCCGCCTCAGCGTGCTGAGCGAGCAGCCCGAGCGTTGGGCGACCGCGCTGGGCGCGCTGCGCGCGGCCGGGACGACCGGGCACGGTCCCACCGACGAGCTGCTGTGGCAGGCGATCGTCGGCAGCTGGCCCGCGTCGGCCGAGCGCCTGCACGCCTACGCCGAGAAGGCCGTGCGCGAAGCGGGGGAGCGAACGACCTGGCTCGCCCCCGACGCCGCGTTCGAGGCCGCGGTGCACGCGCTCGTCGACGCCGCGTTCGGCGCGGCGCGGCCCCTCGTCGAGGACCTCGTGGGCCACATCGCCCCGGCCGGCTGGTCGAACGCGCTGGGCCAGAAACTGCTGCAGCTGGCCGGCCCCGGCGTGCCCGATGTCTACCAGGGGTCCGAGGTGCAGGAGCTCTCGCTCGTCGATCCCGACAACCGGCGACCCGTGGACTTCGCGGCCCACGCGGCACTGCTGCACGACATCGACGCGGCAGTCGCGGCCACTGAGCTCGATGCACGCCTGGGTGCAGAGGGTGGACCGGGGATGGGGGAGCCGCTGCTGCCGCCGGTCGACGCGAGCGGGCGGGCGAAGCTCCTCGTGACGTCGCGGGCGCTGCGGCTGCGCCGCGACCGCCCGGAGCTGTTCACCCGCTATCTGCCGCTCGAGGTCGTCGGCGAGGCCGCCGTGCACCTCGTCGCGTTCGACCGGGGCGGCGTCATCGCCGCCGCGACCCGACTGCCCGTGGGGCTCGGACGCCGCGGCGGGTGGGGCGACACCGCCCTGCTGCTGCCGCCCGGAGACTGGGTCGACACCCTCACGGGGCGCGTCGAGTCCGGCGCCGTCCCGGTCGCCCAGCTCTGCGCGACCTACCCCGTCGCACTGCTCGTGAGGGCCGGCTGAGCCGGCGGATGCGGAGGACGACGTGATCGAGGTGTGGGCGCCGAACGCCGCGCGCGTGCGGCTGCGGCGGGTGGCGGCATCCGTCGACATCGACCTGACCCCCGCCGACGACGGCTGGTGGCGCGCCGACGTCGACCTCGCCGACGGCGAGCGGTACGGGTTCGTGCTCGACGACGGCGAGATGCGTCCCGACCCGCGCTCGCGCCGGCAGCCCGACGGGGTGCACGGCGCCTCGGCCGTCGACGATCCGGGCTCCTTCGCGTGGACGGATGCCGCGTGGACCGGGCGTCCGCTCGCGGGCGGCCTCGTCTACGAGCTGCACATCGGCACATTCACCCCCGACGGGACGCTCGACGCCGCAGCCGCGCGACTCGACCACCTCGCCTCGATCGGCGTCACCCACGTCGAGCTGCTGCCCGTGAACGGCTTCAACGGCCAGTGGAACTGGGGCTACGACGGCGTGCTCTGGTACACCGTGCACGAGGCGTACGGCGGACCCGCCGCCTACCGTCGCTTCGTCGACGCCGCCCACGCGCACGGCATCGCCGTCATCCAGGACGTCGTCTACAACCACCTCGGACCGAGCGGCAACTACCTGCCCGAGTTCGGTCCCTACCTGCGCACCGGCAGCCGCAACACCTGGGGCGACTCCGTGAACCTCGACGAGCCCGCGGTGCGGTCGTACATCGTCGAGAACGCGCTCATGTGGCTGCGCGACCAGCATGTCGACGGACTCCGGCTCGACGCGGTGCACGCCCTGCACGACGAGCAGCCGGTGCACATCCTGCAGGAGCTGGCCGCGGCATCCGATGCCCTCTCCGCGCACCTGGGACGCCCGCTCACCCTCATCGCCGAGAGCGACCTCAACGACCCGCGGCTGATCCTGCCGCGCGAGGCCGGCGGCTACGGTCTGCACGCGCAGTGGAGCGACGACTGGCATCACGCCGTCCACGTCGCCCTGACCGGTGAGACGAGCGGCTACTACGAGGACTTCGCGGCAGCCGACGCCCTGCCGAAGGTGTGGACCGCCGGGTTCTTCCACAACGGCACCTACTCGTCGTTCCGGGGGCGTGACCACGGTTCCCCCATCCCGTCCGAGGTGCCCACCTCCCGCCTCGTGACCTTCTCGCAGGACCACGACCAGATCGGCAACCGCGCCGTCGGCGATCGTCTCACCGCGACCCTCTCGACCGACCGGCTCGCGGTCGCCGCCGTGCTGACCCTCACCACCCCCGGCACCCCGATGCTGTTCATGGGCGAGGAGTGGGGTGCGTCGACGCCGTGGCCGTTCTTCACGTCCCACCCCGAGGAGTGGCTGGGGGAGGCCGTGCGCAAGGGGCGCACCGAGGAGTTCGCGCGCATGGGCTGGGCCGAGTCGGTCGTGCCCGACCCGCAGAGCCCCGCGACGTTCGCGAGCGCCAAGCTCGACTGGACCGAGCAGACGCACGGCGCCCATGCCCGCCTGCTCGCGCTCTACCGCGCCCTCGCCGACCTGCGGCGCGCGCGTGCCGAGCTCACCGACCCGGCGTTCGCCGACCTGACGGCGGAGGACCTCGACCCCGACGCTCCCCCCGCCGCGCGGCGGTTCCTGCTCGGACGCGGCGCCCTGCGCATCGCCGTCAATCTGAGCTCCGACCCGTGGCCGCTCGCGCTCGAGCCCGGCGAGACGGTGCTGCTCACCAGCGGGGCGGATGCCGCGGCATCCGCCGACGGCACCGTCACCGTGCCGCCCGACACGGCCGTGATCGTCGGGCCGCCGCTCGGCTGAGCCCGGCGCGAGGACATCCGGATGCGCCGTCACGCGCAGGAAACGTGCGCTCGGTAGCCTGGCCGCGCTCATGAAAGCGAGCCGCCCACCGGCGGCGGGAAAGCGTGAAGCGACTGCCTGACACCGGCCCGCGGCCACGACCTCACGGAGTTGCCATGACGTTCCATGTCCCCCTCGTCGACATCACGCCCTACGTGACCGGCGGCACCGGCGCCGAGCGCGCCGCGGTCGCCCGCGCGATCGACGACGCCTGCCGCACGGTCGGCTTCATCCAGATCACCGGGCACGGGGTGCCGGCCGCGGTCATCGCGGGGCTCGAGGCATCCATCGACGGATTCTTCGGGCTCGACCTCGATGTGAAGAACACGTACCGCACGCCGCCCGAGATCAACCGCGGCTACAGCCCGCCGAAGTCGGAGTCGTTGAGCCTGTCGCTCGGCGTCGAGCAGGCCAGTCGCATGAACGACTTCTTCGAGGCGTTCAATGTGGGCGCGACCGCGGCGCACTACCCGCACGTCGCGCACCTCGACCCGATCGACTACGCCGACAACGTGTGGCCCGACGTCGCCGGGTTCGAGCCGGCCGTCAGCGCCTACTTCGGCGAGGCGGCGCGCGTCGCCCGCACGCTCACCGACATCTTCGCCGACGCCCTCGGCATCGATCGCGCCTTCTTCGACGCCCGCACCGACCACTCCCTCGACGTGCTGCGGATGAACAACTACGCCCTCCCGCCGGGCACCGACGTCACCCTCGACGGCGACCTCATCGGCATGGGCGAGCACACCGACTACGGCATCGTGACCGTGCTGTGGGCCGACCGGGTGGCGGGCCTGCAGGTGCTCGGATCCGACGGCTCGTGGAACGACGTGCAGCCCGCCGAGGGCGCGCTGCTCGTCAACCTCGGCGACGTGACCGCACGGCTCACCAACGAGCAGTGGATGTCGACGCTGCACCGCGTGAAGCCGCCCGTCATCGACGGCACGATCAGCCTGCGCCGCTCCGCGGCGTTCTTCCACGACGGCAACGTCGACGCGCTCATCGAGACTCTGCCGCAGTGCGTCGACGCGCAGCATCCGGCGATCTACGAACCCGTCACCGTGCAGGAGCACATCCGGGCGAAGCTCGCCGGATCGCGCGCGGGCGTGCGCAACGAGACCGCCGACCGCGAGTCCGCGCGGGTGCTCTCCAGCGACCGGTACTGAGGGGCGGGGTGCGGGCGTCGGTGCGGGGTGCCGTGCCGTAACTCCGGAGATCTGCGGTGTCGGGCGGGTTCGCGGGGCGGCAGCGTGCGGAACTCCGGAGTTGGAGTACGCGCAACGGGGTGCGGCGCCGAGCAGACCGGGCGCGCGGTGCCGGTCGGGGCGGACCGTGCTGTTCGAGCGGGTCGACGCGGGCGGGGCCGGGCGTCGGTGCGGGGCGCCGCGCCGTGCCGGGTCGTGCCGTGCCGTAACTCCGGAAATTCGCATGGTCGGGCGGGTTCGCCGGGTGGCAGTGTGCGGAACTCCGGAGTTGACGCACGGCACGCGAGCGGAATCGCGCGTCCGAGCGCGGGACGCGGCGGTGCGGCGCGGCTCAGAGCGCCGCGAAGGCCTGAACGATCGCCGTCGGCGCCGTGACGGTCGCGGCGCGCACGCCCGCGACCACGGCGGCGTAGTCGTCGGGGTCGAAGTAGCCGAAGTCCCGGTAGACGGCGATGCGCGCGGCGAACGAGTCGGCGGTCAGCTCCGGGTGGAACTGCGTCGTCCACAGCGACCCGACCCGGTAGGCCTGCACGGGGCATCCGTCGCTCGTCGCCAGCGCGACCGCCCCCGTCGGCGTCGTCCCCGACCCCTCCTTGTGCGCGGTGAAGGCGGTGAACGTCGCAGGCAGAGCACCGAAGACCGTGTCGGCGGCGGCATCCGCGCCGACGGTCACCTCGGTCGTGCCGGTGTCCTCGCCGAACGCCCGGTCGATCGTGCCGCCGAGCAGCCGCGTCGCGATGCCGATGCCGTAACAGGTGAGCAGCGCTCGGGTGGCGCCGGATGCCGCGGCCTCCGCGACCGTGGCGAGGTCGGCCTCGACACGGCGCTGGGTGTCGGACTTGCCGGCCTCGGGGTCGCCGACATTGAACGGGCTGCCGCCGCCGATGAACCCGGCGTAACGGTCGAGGGCGCCCTCGGGGAGAGGGGAGCGGGTGAGGTCGTGGCGGGCCAGCGACACGCCGGCGGCGGCGGCGAACGCGGCGAACTCGCCGTCGGCCGCGTTCTGCTCCGGGCGCGCGCCGAGGAAGAGCAGCGGCCGGGAGTCCATCCCGCGAGTCTAGGGCGAGGGACGGGCCGGCCGTCCGGCGGGTCTCAGCGTGACGAGCGCGCGGTGCGCCCGCGCACGATGCCGACGAACGCGTCGATCAGCGGGTGGGCGTCCTCCCGCGGCCAGACGAGGCCGACCGGGGCGAGCGGGCCCCCGTCGAGCTCGCGGAAGGTGATGTCCTTGCGGTGGTGGAGTCGGGCGAGCGACATGGGCACGACGGAGATGCCGACGCCCGCGGCGACCGTCGCGATGGCCTCCTCGGTGCTGGCGGGGGGAGCGAACCGGGGCCGCTCGACGGGCCAGGCCGCGGCGGTCGCGGCGAGGTCGAGCACGTCGTCGGCGGGCACGATCAGCACCTCGCCGGCCAGATCGGATGCCGCCAGCCGCTCGGCGACCGATAGTGAGGCGTCGGCCGTCATCACCACGACCGGCACCTCGTCGTAGACGGCGATCGCGTGCCACCGCTCCCGGTCGACGGGGAGGCGGGCGATCACGGCGTCGACGTCGCCGGCCGCGAGAGCGGTCTGCTGCCGGGCGACGTCGAGCTGCACGAGCTCGAGCGGGGTGTCGGGGTGGCGGTCGCGCCAGCGTTCGATCCAGATGCCGGGCGTCGCACCGGGCACCGCACCGAGGCGGAACGGCGGCGCGGGAGCGGCCGGGGGCTCTGCGGTCGGCGCGGGCCGTCGTGCGGCCGTCTGTCGCGGCGCCTTCTGGGTGGAGCGGCCGCCCTTCGCGCCGGACTTCTTGCCCGCGCCGCGCCCACCGGCGCCCGCGCCCGACGGGCGGCGGTCAGGCGTGCGCGGACTCATCCGTCCAGCATGCCCGATCTCCCGCGCCGAGCGCGCGCCACGGCGGCCGGGTGGGCGAGCGGCGGCCGGTCAGAGAGCGGATACCGCGGCATCCGCCCACGCGTGAATGGCCGGTCAGGCCGCGAGACGCAGCCCGCGACGGTCGGTCGCGACGCGCTCGCCCGCGGCGATGGTCTGGTCGTCGCCGATGAGGGAGCCGCCGGCGACCAGCGCGTTCTCACCGACGTACGTGCGGATGCCGATCTTCGCGCCCGCGCCCACCCGGGCGCCCGCGCCGATGTGCGCGTGAGGGGCGATCTCGGCCTTCGGCCCGATGACGACGTCGTTCTCGATCCACACCCCGCGGCCGACGTGCGCGCCCGCGGCGATCTGCACACCCGGTTCGATGTAGGCGCCCGCCTCGACGACGGCGCTCGCGTGCACCTTGGCGCCGTTCGCGATCAGGCCGCGACCGTTGACGTGCTTGCGATAGCGCAGCGTCTCGCCCCGGTCGTCTTCGATATCGACGTAGTTCTTGCCCACGTTCCCCTCCTGCGGCGGCTCTCCCGCCGAACACTCGGTATCAACCCCGATGCACCCGCATGCATTCCCGTGCACTCCATTCGGAGCGGACGACGCAACGGATGCCTCGTAGGCCGGCTCCGTCGCCGTGTTCCCTCCGATCGTGCCACCGCCCGAACACACCGTCCCGGGGCTTGACAGAACGCGGAGAACCGGGGCTGCCGGGGCCCCCGTCGCGGGGCGGGAATAGACTTCCCGCGGGTCTCGAGCGACGGCGCCCGAGCGCCGCACATCGGATGAGCGCGAAGGGAACGACGATGCAGATCGCCATGGTGGGACTCGGACGGATGGGGGCGAACATCGTTCGTCGCCTGATGCGGGACGGACACGACTGCGTCGTCTACGACGTCAACCCAGACTCCGTCGCCGCCCTCGTCGCCGAAGGCGCGGTCGGGGCATCCGATCTCGCCGACCTGGTCTCGAAGCTCGAGGTGCCGCGCACGGTCTGGTTGATGATCCCGGCGGGTCTCACCGGCTCCCTCGTCGATCAGATCTCCCCCCACCTCGAGGCGGGGGACATCATCATCGACGGCGGCAACTCGAACTACCACGACGACGTCCGGCGGGCCGCAGCGCTCAAGGACAGCGGCATCCACTTCGTCGACATCGGCACGAGTGGCGGCGTCTTCGGGCTCGAACGCGGCTACTGCCTCATGGTCGGCGGACCCGACGAGGCGTTCGCGCACATCGAGCCGGTGCTGCGCACGATCGCGCCCGGCTCGGGCGACGTGGAGCGCACCCCTGGCCGCACCGGGGAGCTCGCCCCCGAGGAGCTCGGCTACCTGCACACCGGCCCCAGTGGCTCGGGACACTTCGTGAAGATGGTGCACAACGGCATCGAATACGGCATCATGGCCGCGCTCGCCGAGGGACTGAACATCCTCAAGAACGCCGACGCGGGAGTGCGCGAGGCCGAGCACTCCGCTGAGGTGGCGCCGCTCGAGGAGCCCGAGTTCTACCAGTTCACCATCGACACCCCGAAGGTCGCGGAGCTCTGGCGCCGCGGCTCGGTGATCTCGTCGTGGCTGCTCGATCTCACCGCCGCCGCCCTCGCCGAGAACCCCACCCTCGACGGGCTCGCCGGCCGTGTCTCCGACTCGGGTGAGGGCCGGTGGACCGTGAAGGCCGCGGTCGATGTGGGTGTGCCCGCGCCGGTGCTCGCCGCATCGCTGTTCGAGCGGTTCGCATCCCGCGGGGAGGACCACTACGCCAACCAGGTGCTCTCTGCGATGCGCCTGCAGTTCGGCGGACACCACGAGCTTCCCGCCGGCGACGTGCTGGAGGCCGGAGGGCGAAAGGCCGAGTGAGCGCGGGGGACGCGGCATCCGCCCCGGACGGCGCATCGACGGGCGTCGAACCGGATCCGACTACGGCGCCCACGCTCGTCTTCGAGAAGAGCGCCACGAGGCATTCACTGCTCGAAGACGTGCTCGGTCTCGTGACGGGCACGTTCCTGGTGTCGTTCGGCCTCTACCTGCTGCAGACGGCCGGCGCAGTGACGGGCGGCACTGCCGGTCTCGCCCTGCTTCTCGGCTACGCGACGTCGTGGCCGTTCCCGCTGCTCTTCGCGGTCGTGAACCTGCCGTTCGCGGTGCTCGCGATCTGGAAGAAGGGCTGGGACTTCACGGTGCGCACGGCCGTCGCGATCGGTCTCGTCTCGGGGTTCGCCCTCGTGCACCATGCGTTCCTGCAGCTCGGCCACATCGATGCCGTCTACGGCACCCTCGGCGGCAACCTCATGGTCGGCGTCGGGGTGCTCATCATCTTCCGCCACCGCGCCAGCCTCGGCGGGATCAACATCATCGCGATCGTGCTGCAGGAGCGCACGGGCTTCCGTGCGGGTTGGACGCAGATGGTCTTCGACGTGCTCATCATCGCCGCCGGACTGCTTGTCGTGTCGTGGGACAAGGTGCTGCTGAGCGCCGCCGGCGCGGTGGTGCTGAACCTGGTGCTGGCCATGAACCACCGGCCGGGGCGCTACATCGGGCGCTGATCAGCGGTGGCGGTATGCCTGTCCGGCCTGCCCGAAGACGTGCATGCGCTCAGCGACGATCTTCTCCATCGCCTGCCGTGCGGCCCGCTGGAACGGGGCCGGGTCGACGGTCAGGCCGTCCTCGGCGAGGGAGCGTCGCGCCGCCGCGGCATAGGCCATGTGCGAGTCCATGCCCTGGTTGATCTTGCGAACCCCGAGCTTCGTCGATCGCGCCTTCTCGTCCTCGGGCACCCCCCACGACTCGGGCAGGCTCCCGCCGTACCGATTGATCTCGTCACGCAGGTCCGCCGGCAGCGACGACGATCCGTGCATCACCAACGCGGTCTCGGGGATGCGCGCCGCAATCGCCGAGATGAGGTCCATGTGCAGTACCGACCCGTCGGGCGGGCTGGTGAACTTGTACGCGCCGTGGGACGTGCCGATCGCGACGGCGAGTGCATCGACGTCGGTCAAGGCGACGAAGCGTTCCGCCTCGTCGGGGTCGGCGAGCACGATCTCCTTGACGGTCGCGCCGCCGTCCTCCGAGCCGCCGATCGTGCCGAGCTCACCCTCCACCGAGACTCCGCGGGCGTGCGCGTACTCGACGACCTTTCGGGTCAGTGCGGCGTTCTCCTCGAAGCTGGCGTGCGTGACGCGGTCGGGAAGAAGGCTGCCGTCGATCATGACGCTCGTGAAGCCGGCTTCGATCGCTCGCGCGCAGTCCTCGAAGGATGCCCCGTGGTCGAGGTGGAGAACGACCGGCACCTCGTCGTAGCGGTGGATGAGTGCGACCAGCGCCTCCCAGAACGCCCCCTCGTCACCGTGGGCGGAGGAACCCGCGATCGTCTGCAGGATCACGGGTGAATCGGTCTCCCGTGCGGCATCCAGCACGGCTTCCGCCTGGACGAGGTCGGTGACGTTGAAGGCGCCGACCCCATACGCGCCGGCTTTGGCGGCATCGAGGGCTTGACGCAGGGTGATGAGTGGCACGAGTGCTCCTTCGCTGAACGACGTTGTTCGCAGCCGGGGGTTGCGATTTTCTGACAACGGTAGACAGAGTAGGGGACCTCTGTTAGCTTGTCCATCGTTAGACAGAACCGGCGTCGAAGGAGACCTGGAATCATGCGCGACGAGTTGCTCCTGGGCATCGACCTGGGTACGTCCTCGATCAAGGCGAATGCCGTCGATCGACACGGACGCTCGCTCGGCATCGGTACCGCTCCGACGCCGTTCGTCGCGAACCGCAGCGGCGTGGAGATGACTCCGACTGCTCTGCTCGACGCCGTTCACGACGCCGTTGCCCACCTCGGTGAGCTGCGACACCGGGTCGCGGGAGTCGGAATCGCCAGCATGGGTGAGACGGGAACCACCATTCGCGCCGACGGCCCGACCGATCTTCCTCTCGTCGCTTGGCACGACCGGCGCGGGGCGTCGGTCGTGAAAACCCTGCTCTCCCGTTTCGGTGCGTCGGAGATCCTGCGGCGAACCGGACGAGAGGCGCGAGACGTCACGAGCATCGCGAAGCTCGGGTGGCTCCAGCAGGCAGGAGCCGTCGTCGAGGGCACGTGGACGGGCGTCGCCGGGGTCGTGCTCTGGCGACTCACGGGCGCCCTCGGGCAGGAGCAGTCGCTCGCTGCGACGAGCGGCGCATACGATCCGATATCCCATCGATACGATCGCGAGATCCTCGCCGCCGTCGGACTCGACCACATCGCGTGGGCGCCGGCACGCCAAGCGGGCACTCTGCTCGGGCGCATCGGCGGGCCCGGGGCGGAGTGGAGTGGGTTGCCCGCGGGTATCCCGGTCACGATCGCCGGACACGACCACCCCGTCGGAGTGGTCGGCGCAGGCGGCGAGAAGAACGAGGTGATCGACTCGCTCGGAACCGGGGAGCCCCTGGTCGTGAGCTGGCAGGCAGTGAAGGATGCACCGCATCCCGTGGCGCCCGCCCTTCCGGGCGATCTCACGCTCACGGCGTGGCCCGGCACATCGCGGCACATGCTGCTGTGGGAGACGCTGCGGCCGGGACTTGCGATGTCGTCCCTCCTCGAGCATGTCGGCGGCACGCGCAACGACATCGAGTTCGCGGCCATCCGCGTGCAGGCTGAGCCGCTCGCCGTCGAGGACCTGCTCTCGATGCAGGCGGGCGACGTGCCCGAGCACGTCCGGCAGGTCGCGCCGGAGGTCGCATGGGCGGCCACCCTCGAGGGGTACGCCGCCGCCGCCGCGCAGGCGGAGGTCGAGATGCGACGCATGGCCGGCGTCACGGGACGCACCCTACTCATCGGCGGGGGACTGCGTTCGCGGCGCTGGGTGGAGGCGAAGATGCACCGGGCGACGGGCAACCTCGCGATGGCATCCGAGCGTGAAGCAGTCTCACGCGGTGCAGCGCTCATCGCCGGCGTCGCCGCAGGCTGGTGGGATGCGGAAGAGTATCCGCCGGCGGATGTCGTCGACATGACCGGGACGACCTTCGTGCCGGGCGCCACAAGCGCCGCACGATCGTGAGAGGCGAGAGGACGAGCTATGACCCGTGGATCATCGCCTTCGTGGTGGCGCGAATGAGTTCCGAACGAGGAGCCTCCGGGCTCCGACCGCCGGCACGGCTCGTCGACATCGCCGAGCATGCGGGGGTCTCCGTCAAGACGGTCTCCCGCGTACTCAACGGCGAGCAGTACGTCACCGAGGCGACGCGTCGCCGGGTCATGGACTCGGTGGCTGCGCTCAGCTACGTGGGCGACGCAGCCGCTGCCGGACTGCGCACCCGCCGCTCGGGCACGGTGGGCCTGATCATCCCCGACGTGCGCAACGGCTATTTCAGTCTGCTGACGCGCGCGATCGAGGAGAGATTGACATCGGCGAGTCCGACCCTGCTCCTCGGCGACTCCGACGAGGAGCAGGCGCAGGAGGAGCGATACCTGCGCACATTCCGCCAACAGCGAGTCGACAGCCTGATCGTCCTTCCGGCCGGAGCGCCCAGCCTCCCCGATGCCGTGCACGAGATTCCGACGGTGATCGTCGATCGTACGGTGCCCGCCGTCGAGGGTCTCGCCGATCATGTGCTCGCGGACGACCACCGCGCCGCCGACCGGTTGGTCGAGCACCTCGTCCGGCATCACGGGATGCGCGATGTCGTGCTCGTCGCCGGGCGTCGATCCGTCTCGTCCGTCGCCGAACGCGAGCGCGGATACCAGTCGGCGATGCGACGTGCCGGCCTTGTCGAACGGGTGTCCGGTGAGCACGTGACCCCCGACGACGCCGCCGCGGGAGCGATCCGCATCTTCCGCGATCTCACGCCTCCGTTCGGGGTGTTCACGACCAACAACCGCATGTTCTGGGGCGTCATCGCCGCGATCTCTCGGCTGGGTCTCCAGATCCCTCGCGATGTGCTGGTCACCACGATCGATTCGATCGGCGAGGCGACCTACACCGGCCTCAAGCCCACGCAAGGGGTCGTCCCCGCTCATGAAGTGGCCGCGCGCACGATGGAGTTGCTCGCTGACCGCTCGGCAGATCCGGCGCGTGCCCCCCGCACGCTCACGGTCGACATTGACATCGAGTTCGGAACGACCTGCGGCTGCGTGCCGCTCACGGCTTCGCCGCTCCTCGCCGGTTCCTCGCCGGGATGAGCCCACGGCCCTGACGCGGGGCCAGGCAGAAGAACGGCTGGCTGCAGCGGTGTATGGGAACCCCAGCTGCAACCAGCCATCGCGTCACCGCGTGACAGGCGGACCAATCCCCACCCTCAAAGGAGAGAAAGAGATGTCCCTTTTCGTACGCAAGCGCAGCGCCGGCCTCGTCGTTGTCGCGACGGCTTCGATTCTAGTGACGGCCCTCGCGGGCTGTTCGTCGTCATCGACTCCGTCATCGACCGGTTCTTCCGGATCCATCAAGATCGCTCTCGTGCTGAAGCCGCTCGACAACACCTACTTCGGTGCGATGGCGCAGGGAGCCCAGGCTGAGGCGACCAAGGACGGCGTCTCGCTGACGGTCGTCGCCGCCGACAACGTCACCGACGACTCGGGTCAGGCGGCGAAGCTGAACGCCCTCGCCACCGAAGGCTACGACTGCTACATCGTCAACCCCACAAGCCAGACCAACCTGCTGACCGGACTCGCTCCGATCTCGGCTGCCGGCACGCCGATCGTCAACCTGGACCTGCCGATCGACACGAGCGCCGCGAAGTCCGCAGGCGTGAACATCACGACCTACGTCGGCACCAACAACGAGACTGCCGGTCAGGCCGGAGGAAAGGCGATGATGAACCTCCTCTCGAAGGGTGACGGCGTCGCGCTCATCGGCGGGCTCGTCGGCGATCCCGGCAGCAACGCCCGCCTCAAGGGGTTCACCGACGCGGTCAACGGCACTCTGACGATCACGCAGACCGTCGCCGCCGATTTCGACAAGGCGAAGGCGAAGAGCGCGGCCGCCACGATCCTGCTCGCCAACCCGAACATCAAGGGCTTCTTCACACCCTCGGGCGACATGGCCCTCGGCATCCAGCAAGCCGTCGAAGAAGCGGGCAAGAAGGGCCAGGTCGCGGTGATCGGAATCGACGGCACCCAAGACCAGCTCAAGGACATCGTGGCCGGCGGTGAGCCGGCGGCGATCGAGCAGTTCCCGTACCTGATGGGCGCCCAGTCCGTGCAGGCCTGCATCGCGGCTCACAGCGGCAAGACCATCCCGACCAGCGTCGAGACGCCCGTGCTCACCGTGACGAAGGACAACGCCCAGGCCGCACTCGACGCCTTCCCGGCGCCGCCGTCGGACTTCGTGGTCCCGAACCCCTTCCAGTAATCCGCAACGATCGGGGATCTTCACCCATGTCCACCCAGACCAGTCCCGTCGACACGACGAATCCGATCACAGCCAGCACGCGCACCCTTCGTCGTCGCCTCGCGAACGAGGATCTGTGGACCCGCGCGACCGCTCCTGTGGCACTCGTCGTGCTCACGGTCACGTTCACCATCGTCAACCCGAAGTTCCTCACCTGGCCGAGCCTGACGAGCATGCTCGCCGACTCCACGATCCCGATCGTGCTGGCTCTGGGAGCGACGTTCGCGGTGACGCTCGCCGGTATCGATCTGTCGCTCGCGTCGACGGTCGCGCTGGGCAGCGTCACGATGGGGCTCGCCTATCAGGCCGGACTGCCGCTATGGCTGTGCTGCCTGGTCGCGATGGCAACGGGACTGTCGGTTGGCGCGCTCAACGGCGTCATCATCGGCTGGGTGAGGATCCCCGACTTCATCGTCACCCTGGGGAGTATGAGCCTCGTGATGGGGCTCAGCCTGATCTTCTCGCAGGGCAAGCCCGTGCAGATCCCCGAACGCGCTCTTACCTTCGTCAGCATCACGTCGGTGGGTGGCATCCGGTTCAATTTCCTCATCGCGCTCGCGATCGGTGTCCTCCTGCACATCGTGCTGTTCCACACTCGGTTCGGCACTCACCTCCTCGCAGTCGGCGACAACCCCGACGCCGCCCGCGCCATGGGACTCAAGGTCGCCCGCGTCAAGCTCGCCGGGTATGTCATCTGCGGTCTGATGGGCGGGGTGGGGGCCGTGCTCCTGACCTCGTACATCGGGTCGAGCCAGCCGGCGACCAATACCGATTACCTGCTCAAGGCGATCGCGGCCGTCGTGCTCGGCGGGGTGAGCCTCTTCGGAGGTCGAGCCACGATCATCGGGCCCATCCTGGGCGCCATCCTCCTGACATTCCTGCAGTCCGGCCTCACGCTCGTCGGCGTGAGCGCCTTCTACTCGCCCCTGGTCATCGGCATCGTCGTGATCGCCGCCGCCATGCTCATGAGAGGTCGAAAGTGAACGACATCAAGGTCGAACTCCGCGACATCCGCAAGACGTTCGGCAGCGTCGAGGCGCTGAAGGGCGCCTCCCTCACAGCTCGTCGCGGCGAGGTCACGGCCATCGTCGGTGACAACGGTGCCGGCAAGTCGACGCTGGTCAAATGCCTGACGGGGCTCATCACGCCCGACAGCGGAACGATCACCATCGATGGGAAGGACGTGCGCTTCTCCTCGCCCAAGCATGCGCGGGCGGCGGGCATCGAGACGGTGTACCAGGATCTCGCGCTGAGCGATCAGCTCAGCATCTGGCAGAACCTCTACATGGACCGCGAGCTCACCGCCGGCATCGGTCCGCTGCGTTTCCTCCGCCGCGGCGAGATGAAGCGCGAGGCGCATCGTCTCGTCGCCGACCTCGCCGTCAACGTGCCGTCGGTGACGAGGCCGGTCAAACGCCTCTCCGGTGGGCAGCGGCAGGCGGTCGCGATCGCACGGGGTGTGATGTGGGCCCGCGGCCTCATCATCCTCGACGAGCCCACGGCGGCGCTCGGGCTGCGGGAGACCGCTCAAGTCGAGGGGCTGATCCGCCGCGTCGTCGATGCCGGTGAGACGGTGCTCGTGGTCTCGCACAACTTCGAGCAGGTGAAGCGCCTCTCGTCCCAGGTGTGGGTAATGCGAGCGGGCAACGTCGTGCAGGGGGTGCGTACCGAGGACGTCTCCGGTGAGGAGCTCGTCGGCCTCGTGACCGGCGCGATCACCGCCGTCTGACGTGTCGGCTACGACGTCGCGAGGATGTGGAGCACGTCGCCGCGGATTCGGCTGAGGTGCTCCTGCATCGCGGCCTCGGCCAGAGCCGAGTCGCCCGTCATGATGCCGCGCAGGATCTCGTCGTGATCGTGGGCGATGTCGATCGGGCTGTGCAGACGGTCGGTGGTGGTGTGGCGACGGTTGATCAGCAGGTCGCGCAGGTCGTCGACGATGCTCGCGAGTCGCGCATTGCCGGTGGCGCTGAGGATCGCGGAGTGGAACTGGGCGTCGTAGCGCTCGAGGTCGGCGGAGCGGCCGGCGGCGGCGACCTCGAGCATGCGGTCGTAGGCGTGCTGGATGCGCTGCTTGGCCTTCGCGTCGGCCTGGGCGGCGAGGCCCGCGGCCGGCACCTCGAGCCACGAGCGGATCTGGAAGATGCGCTCGAGATCGGCCGGGTCGTGCTCGATGACGATGAAGCCGCGGTTCTTCTGGATCTCCACGAGCCCGAGGTTCGCGAGCTGCAGCACTGCCTCGCGCACGGGCGTACGGGAGACGCCGAGCTGGTCGGCGATCGAGCCGACCGAGTGCAGCACGCCGCCCGGCATCGTGCCGTCCTTGATGGCGGCGCGGATCGAGGTGACGACCTGCGATGTGAGTGTTTCCTGTGTGCGCACCTTTGCGAGCGACGGAGACCTCTTCTGGTTCTGGGGTGCTGCTCTGGGAAGGGTGGCTGCGTGGGGGTGGATGTGTGGGGATGGCTCTGTGGGGTGCGGCGCGCGGCCGTGCGGGCCGCGGCATCATGCCGCGTCAGAGGGCCGGCTGGCAGCGCGGGCACCAGAAGACGTTGCGCTGCGCGGTGGGGTCGGCGCCGAGCGTGGTCTCGGCGATCGTCGTCCCGCATCGCCGGCAGGGCTGGCGGGCGCGGCGGTAGACCCACGTGCGCTGCCCCGGCTTGTCGATGCCGGTGAACGTGCGACGGGCGCGGTCGCGGTTGCCGCGGATGAGGCGCGCTCCTGCGTGCGCGAGAGCGAGCGTGTCGACCGCGCTCGCCGGGGTGTGCGGGTCGATGCCCCGCAGGAACAGCAGCTCGTTGACGTATTCGTTGCCGAGACCGGCGAGGTTGCGCTGATCGAGCAGGGCGACGTGGGCCGGCCGCTCGTCGGCGCTGAGGCGTCGGGCGGCTTCCACGGCATCCCAGTCGGGTCCGAGCGTGTCGGGACCGAGGTAGCCGACGAGCTCGTCCTCGTGGTCCGTGGGCACGACGTCGATCATGGCGAGGTCGAACCCGACCGAGAGGGCACGGGTGGTGCCGACGATCGCCCGGGCCTTGAAGGCCGGTGCGCGCCACGCCTCACCGGGACGGTAGACGTGCCACTGGCCCTCCATCTTGAGGTGCGAGTGCACCGACATGTCGCCGATGCGCTGCAGCAGGTGCTTTCCGCGGGGGATCACGCCGTGCACGGTCTCGCCGGTGAGATCGGCGGTCGCGACCTGCGGCACGCGTAGCTCGAACCGGGTGACGACGTCGCCCGCGAGCGCCTCGTGCAGCCGGCGCGCAGTCTGGAAGACGGTGTCGCCCTCAGGCACGTGCGCCCTCGAGCTGGCGCCGCAGCGTGAGCCCGCGCGTCGCCTCGACGAATCCCGCCTCCCGCAGCGCGCGACCGGCGGGCGTGCCGAACACGAACACGCCGTTGACCTGTTCGACGGTCAGAGTGTCGAGGCGCCCGCCGCGCGCCGTCGCGACGAGGGCACGGGATGCCGCGGCGAGCACAGCCTCGTCGTCGGTGAACGCGAGCGCGGTCTTGCCGCCGCGCTCGAGGTAGAGCGCCAGTGCACCGTCGACGAGCACGACGACCGCGCCCGCCTTGCGGCCGGGGCGGTGCGTGATGCCGTCGAGCCCGGGCCAGGCGAGGGCGGCGCCGTAGGGGTTGGCGGGGTCGGTGGCCGCGAGAGCGACCGCCTCGAGCGGCGGCGGATCGGCGAGCGCGGCGTGCTCGCGCAGCCGGTCGATCGTCGACGAGGCGGCGAACTGCGCCGCGCCGAGCTTCTCGATCACGTAGCCGCGGCGGCAGTGCCCCGCCTCCTCGAACCCGGCGAGCACGCGGTAGGCCTGCGCGAAGCCACCGGGAAGTCCCTCGTTCTGCACCGAGCCTCGGGTGACGACGCCGTACCTGTCGAGCAGCAGCGAGGCGGCCGCGGTGGCGCGAACGGTCGGGTCGGTCTCGGGCTCCGGCAGCAGCGACCAGCGTCCGCCGATCGCCGCGGGGCGCGGCGGCGCCGCCGGCCGGGCGATCGGCGTGCCGCGGTACATCCGTGCCCGCGGGGCGCGCCGCGCGACGCGGTGGGCCTGCGAGCCGCCGGCGAGCAGCGCCCGCACCGGCGCGAACGTGTCGTTCGTGATGCGCCCGGCCCAGGCGAGCGCCCACAGCGCCTCGATGACCGATTGCTCGTTCTCGGCGCCCGTCGCCTGCCGCAGCTGTGCCGCGAAGTACGCTCCGCCGTTCGCGAGCGCCTCGAGCACAGCCCGCTCGAGCTCTCCGGGTGTCGCGTCGTCGTCGGGTGCGGCGAGGGTGACGGATGCCGCATCCGCCGGATGCAGCGCGATCCAGCCGTCTCTGCCGGGCAGGGTGCCGTGCCCGGACCACAGCACCTCTCCCGACGCGGTGAGCTCGTCGAGAAGCGCCGGTGTGTAGTCGCGCACGCGCGACGGGAGGATGAGCGACTCCCAGGCGCTCGCCGGGATCGGCACCCCCGCGAGCTGCTCGACGACCTGCAGCACGCCGTCGACGCCCTCGAGGGGACGTGTGACGTGCTGCCAGACCGGCAGGAAGCGTGCGAACGCCTCGGGCGGCACCGGTTCGACGCTGCCCCGGATCGCGGCGAGCGAGCGCATCCGTAGTCGACGCAGCACCTCGCTGTCGCACCACTCCAGGTCGTCGGTCGACCCGGATGCCTCGGGCAGGAAGTATCCGCTCGTGACCCGTCCGACGGCGTCGAGGCGCTGCAGGGCGTGGCGGGCGACGGCGGCGCCGAGGCCCAGCCGCTCGGCGACCGCGGCGACGGTGAACGGACCGTGCGTGCGTGCGTGGCGGGCGACGAGGTCGGCGAGCGGGTCGGTGACCGGTTCGAGGAACGCCGTCGGGATGCCCACCGGCAGCGCCGCGCCGAGCGCGTCGCGCAGGCGCCCGGCGTCTTCGATCGCGGCGAAGCGGGGGTGTCCGGCGATGGTCACCGCGATCGCGCGGCGCGCGTCGACGAGGTCGTGCGCGAGCGCGCTGGCGCGGGCCGGGGTGGCCGCGGCATCCTCGTCGTCATCGGCCTGCAGACGCAGGGCGATCTCGTCGGCGTCGAGAGGGCCGAGCAGGCGCAGCAGGTCGGCGACCCCCTCGAGCCCGCGCACCCGCCGCCCGGGGTCGAGGCGCTGGGCCTCCCGCTCGAACTGCGCGATCACCGCGGGGTCGAGCAGCTCCCGCAGCTCGACCTTGCCGAGCAGTTCGCTCAGCAGCGCCGGGTCGACCGAGAGCGCGGCGGCGCGGCGCTCGGCCAGCGGCGAGTCGCCCTCATACATGAACGCGCCGACGTAGCCGAAGAGCAGGTCGCGGGCGAAGGGCGACGGCTGCGTCGTGGTGGTCTCGACGAGTCGGATGCGCCGGTCGGCGATGCTGCGGGCGATGCGGGTGAGGGCGGGCAGGTCGTAGACGTCCTGCAGCACCTCGCGGAGGGTCTCGAGGATGATCGGGAACGTCGGATGCCGGCGGGCCACCTCGAGCAGCTGCGCCGAGCGCTGCCGCTGCTGCCACAGCGGGCTGCGCCGGTTCGGGTTGGTACGCGGCATCAGCAGGGCGCGCGCGGCGCATTCGCGGAAGCGAGAGGCGAAGAGAGCCGACCCGCCGACCTCGTCGGTGACGATCTGCTCCAGCTCGTCGGCGTCGAAGACGAACAGCTCGGCGCCGGGTGGCTCGCTCGTCGCGTCCGGGATGCGCGCGATGATGCCGTCGTCGCTCGCGACCGCCGAGCCCTCGACGCCGAGGCGCTCCCGGATGCGCGCGTTGACCGCGAGCGCCCACGGCGCGTGCACCTGCATGCCGTAGGGGGAGTGCAGGATGATGCGCCAGTCGCCGACCTCGTCGTGACCGCGCTCGACGGTGAGCTGCCGGTCGGTGGGCACCGAGCCGGTAGCCTCCTTCTGCTCGTCGAGGTAGGCCAGCAGGTTGTCGATCGCGTTCTCGTCGAGCCCCGCCTCGACGAGGCGGGGCACGGCCTTCTCGCGACCCGCGGCCGACACCTCGCGCGAGAAGCGGCCGAGGGCCTCGCCGAGCTCGGCGGGGCGCCCGATGCCGTCGCCGTGCCAGAACGGCACCTTGCCGGGCTGCCCGAACGCGGGCACGACGTTCACGCGGTCATGGGTGATCTCGACGATGCGCCAGCTGGTGGTGCCGAGGGTGAAGACGTCGTTCACCCTCGACTCGTAGACCATCTCCTCGTCGAGCTCGCCCACTCGCGCGTTCTGCGTCTCGCCGGCGACGAACACGCCGAACAGGCCGCGGTCGGGGATCGTGCCGCCGCTCGTCACGGCGATGCGCTGCGCGCCGGGTCGCCCCGTGAGGGTGCCGGCGTCGCGGTCCCACACGACGCGGGGTCGCAGCTCCGCGAACTCGTCTGACGGATAGCGCCCGGCGAGCAGGTCGAGGGTGGCCTCGTAGGCCGAGCGTGGGAGCGACCGGAACGGGGCGCTGCGCCGCACGGTCTCGAACCAGGCCTCGACGTCGATCGCCCCGCGGGCGGCGGCGGCCACCGTCTGCTGGGCGAGGATGTCGAGCGGGTTCTGCGGGATGCGCACCTCTTCGATCTGTCCGTGCAGCATGCGCTCGGTGACGACCGCCGTGTGCAGCACGTCGCCGCGGTGCTTCGGGAAGAGGGCGGCCGTCGACACCTCGCCGACCTGGTGGCCGGCGCGGCCCACGCGCTGCAGACCCGACGCCGCCGACGGCGGCGCCTCGACCTGGATCACGAGGTCGACCGCGCCCATGTCGATGCCGAGCTCGAGGCTCGAGGTCGCGACCACGCATCGCAGCGCGCCCGACTTCAGCTCGTCTTCGACCTGCGCGCGCTGCTCCTTCGAGACCGAGCCGTGGTGCGCTTTCGCGAGCACGGGGTCGGCCCCGGCGGTCGCGCCGGCCTGCGCCATCACGGCGGCCGGCGGCGCCGAGGCGGTCGGCAGGTCGAGCCCCAGGCGCTCCGCGTAGATCTCGTTCAGCCGCCCGGTGAGTCGTTCGGCGAGGCGTCGCGAGTTGGCGAAGACGATCGTCGACCGGCGCTCGAGCACCCGGTCGACGATCGCCTCCTCGACGTGCGGCCACACCGATCCGGTGATCTCGGTGTTCGACGTGCCCTCGGCGAACCAGTCGTCGGATGCCGCCTCCTCACGCCCGCCCGCAGCGGGCGGTTCACCCGGGGGCGGTGGGGGATGCAGCATGTCGTCGACGGGCACGACGACGGACAGGTCGAAGGTCTTCGAGGCGCGGGGCGCGACGATGTCGACCGGTGCGGCACCGCCGAGGAAGCCGGCGACCGCGTCGATCGGGCGCACCGTGGCCGACAGGCCGATGCGCTGGGCGGGACGGTCGAGCAGGTCGTCGAGCCGTTCCAGGCTCACGGCCAGGTGCGCCCCGCGCTTCGTGGCCGCGACCGCGTGCACCTCGTCGACGATGACCGTGTGCACCCCTCGCAGGGTGTCGCCCGCCTGCGACGTGAGCATCAGGTAGAGCGACTCGGGGGTCGTGATGAGGATGTCGGGCGGCGTCTGCACGAGTCTGCGCCGGTCGCCCGAGGTCGTGTCGCCCGACCGCACGCCCACGGTCACCGCGGGCACATCGAGCCCGAGGCGTCGTGCCGACTGGCCGATGCCGACGAGCGGTGAGCGCAGGTTCCGTTCGACGTCGACGCCGAGTGCCTTCAGGGGTGAGATGTAGAGGATGCGGGTGGAGGGGGCATCCGTCGCCGGAGCAGTCGCCGACTTCTCGCGGAAGACCCGATCGATCGCCCAGAGGAACGCCGACAGCGTCTTGCCCGAGCCGGTCGGCGCGACCACCAGTGCGTTCCGGCCTCCCGAGATCGCCTCCCACGCGCCCACCTGGGCGGTGGTGGGGGCCGCGAAGGCGCCACGGAACCAGTCCTGCGTGGCAGGCGAGAACCGATCGAGCACCTCGCTCATCCCTCTATCTTCCCGCCGGGCGCCGACATCGACGCCCGGTTGCGCTGCGGCCCGTTGCTATGGTGTGGCTATGACGGCGGCGCGCGGGCGGAGTGCGGCGATCACCGTCGCCGTGGTCGGCACCGTGCTCGTCATCGCCTATGCGGCGCTCGCCGCGGTTCAGGTACTCGTGCTCAATCCGCTCGCCGCCTGGCCTGGCTCCGATCTGGCCGCGATCCGCGCCGACGTCGAGGCCGCCGGCGAGTCGCTCGACGAACTCACGGTCGGCATCGTGCTCGGGATCGGCGTGGCACTCGCGGTCGTGATGCTGGTCGTCGTGATCGTCGAGCGGTCCGCGGGGGTGCTGGCCGCCACGGCGATCTACCTCGCGCTGCTCGTGCTCGGGGAGCCGGCGTACATCTTCGCGTCGTTCGGCGCCGGCATGGCGCTGGCCGACACCTATGGCATCGCCGGTGCCGACGCGTCGCCGTGGGCCATGCCCCTGCACGTGACGAGCCTGCTCGCGCTCCTCGGTCTCGTGGTCGTCGGGGTGGTCGCAGTGCGTCGACGACTGCGTCGCACGCCCGCGGCTCCCACCCCGGCCTGATCCGTCGTCGCGCGGCCCGCAACACCCTCGACATGCGGCCTCGCTAGCATGGCCGCACGCTCCACCCCCCCGGAGAAGAAGAGCGGATGTCGCACCCCCTCCAGACCGCATCCCATGCCCCGGTCGCGCCCCGGCGTCAGATCGGTCGCCTCGTTGTGCCCGACGTGCTCCGCGGCATCGCGATCGTCGCGATGCTCATCGCCCACGCCGACGGAGCCCTGCTGCGCGGGATGCCGGCGCCCATCGACCTCGCGATGGACGAACTGAACGACCTGGCGTCCCCGCTGTTCGCGTTCGTCATGGGGATCTCCGCACAGCTGGTGTGGGATCGCACCGTTCCCGGTCGGCGGGGCGTCGTCGTGGTGCAGCAGATGGCGCGCGGGGTCATCCTCATCGTGCTCGGTGTCTGGCTCGCCGCGTGGGGCGGATGGGTCGACGTCGTGCTCGCCTACCTCGGCGTGCTGCTCATCGTCGCGGCGCCGCTGCTCGTGCTCTCGTCGGTGTGGATCGTCGGCATCGCGGCGGCGCTCGTTCTGCTCGCCGAGCCGCTCGTGCAGACCGCCCAGCTCCTGCTCGCGCCTGCGGTCGCCGACCTCTCGGTGCCGATCGCGGCGGATGCCGCGCGGTGGGTCGCCCTCGGCGCCAACTACCGCCTGCTGAGCCTTCTGCCGATGTTCCTGCTCGGTGTGCTCGCCGCACGTCGTGGAATGCCCGCGGGTGCCGCGCTCGGCCCGATCGCCGGCGTCGGGCTGATGCTCGCCGCGGTGGAGCCGATCGCGAGCGCGACGCTTCCCGGCGGATGGTCGTCGGGCGGGTGGATCGACACAGCCCACGACCTCGCGCTCGTGCTGCTCGTCTACGCGGGGGTGGCCGGCCTCGCGGGCGTGCGCTCACCCGCCCTGCGGCGGGTGCTGCGGGTGCTGGCGGTGCCCCTGCGGGCGTGCGGTTCGGTCGCGCTGAGCCTGTATGTGCTGCAGATCGCGCTCATCGCGTGGTGGTGGTCGATGGGCATCGGATACCAGCGCACCGAATGGGGACTGTGGCTGGTGCTCGTGCCGGGGCTCGTGCTGATCGGGCTCGGGTGGTGGCGCGTCGTCGGCCTCGGCCCGATCGAATGGCTGCTCGGCGCCGTCACCGGGCGTTATCGCCTCATCGGTCGGCCGCAGTCCGGCGAACGCTGAGCCGCCCCACCCTAACGGGGCGCCTCGACCTCGCGCAGCACCCCGTCCCGCAGCTCGAGAACGAGGTCGAGGCCGAGTCGCGCGAGGAAGCCATCGTCGTGGCTGACCACCACCACGGCGCCGCGGTAGCCGCGCAGCACGTCGACGACCTGATCGACGGTGTCGAGGTCGAGGTTGTTGGTGGGCTCATCGAGCACCAGCAGCTCGGGGGGTGGCGAGGCCAGCAGCAGCCGGGCGAGCGCGGCGCGGAACCGTTCGCCGCCGGACAGGCTCGACACAGGCCGGTCGACAACGGCTCCGCGCAGCAGGAACCGGGCGAGGTCGTTGCGCAACCTCACGACGTCGACGGATGCCGCCTCCCCGGCGACGTTCTCGAGCACCGATCGATCGTCGCAAGGTCCGTCGACCCGTTGGGGCAGGTAGCCGACATGCGGCACCGTCACGGCGACCCGCACCTCGCCGGCCGGCACGGCGACGACCCCGGCTTCGGCGACCAGAGCGCCGAGGACCGTCGACTTGCCGGCGCCGTTCGGACCGATGATCGCGATGCGCTCCGGCCCGCGCACCACCCATTCGCGCGCGCCCGAGGAAACGGTCAGCACCCGCCGGCTCGGCGAGAGGTCAGGCGCCGGCAGCACGATGCGCATCGATGGGTCATCGCGCACGAGTCGCCCGGCCGCGTCGAGTGCGGCACGCGCGGCATCCTCCTTCCGGCCGGCCTCGCTGCGCAGGCGTCCGGCCGAGACCTGTGCGGCACCGCGTCGGCCGTGGGCGACGATCTTCGGCACCCGCTTCTCCCGTTCGGCCTTCGCGGCCTGCTGCCCGCGGGTCGCGAGCGTCGACTGCACAGCGATGCGCTGACGCTTCTCCCGCCGCAGGTCGCCGGCAGCTGCGGACTCGGTGCGTCGCGCGGCATCCTGCGCGGTCTCGAGCGCGGCGCGCCACGCGGCGTAGCCGCCGCCGGTCGTCGTGAGCCGCCCGGCGTAGAGTTCGGCGGTCTCGTCCATCAGGTCGAGCAGTGTCGTGTCGTGACTGACGACGATGAGCGCGCCCGGCCAGGCCGTGACGAGCGCGCCGAGACGGTCGCGGTGATCGCGGTCGAGGTTGTTGGTCGGCTCGTCGAGCAGGGTGATCGGCGCGCGTCGCAGGCGGATGCCGCACACCGCCGCGAGCACGGCCTCCCCTCCTGAGAGCGCGCCGACGGGTCGATCGAGCATCCCCGGGTCGAGGCCTGCGTCGGCCAGGGCTGCGCCCGCGCGGGCCTCGACGTCCCAGTCGTCGCCGACCTCCTCGAACCGGGCCGGGTCGACATCGCCGTCGGCGATCGCGCGCATGGCGCGCAGTGACCGGCCCACTCCGAGGAGGTCCGCGACCGGACGATGGACGTCGAGCGTCAGGGTCTGGGCGAGATGGTCGACGGTGCCCGTCGTGCTGATCGCGCCGGCCGCGGGCGTGAGATGCCCGGCGATGAGTTGCAGCAGGGTGGACTTGCCGGCGCCGTTGCGCCCGATGAGTCCGGTGCGCCCGGCGCCGAATGCGCCCGACACGGATTCGAGCGCCGTGGTGCCGTCGGGCCAGGTGAACGTGACGCGGTCGAGCACGACCGCGGGTGCGGTGGATGACATGGGGTCTCCCGGGTGTGGTGGGTGCACCGACACCGGGGCTCACGCTCGAAGCGCGCCCGCACCGCGAAACGGTGACTCGACGGTGTCAGCGCCAGATGGCGGACAGGGAACCGTCGATCAATGTCACCGGAAGATCCTCACACTCGGAACAGGACGCGGGCAGTCTATCCGCGACCCGCGCGCGGCGGCTAGCCCCGCGGATCCGCCGACGCCTCGCGGATGTCGCCGAGTCGTGCCACGAGGAACGCGTGCACGTCGGCCAGCTCCGCCTCCGAGACGCTGTGGGTGAGGCCGGGATACACACGGCCGCTCAGCGCGACGACGTCGGGGAGCCACCGCACGGTGTGCTCGACGAGCGCCGCCGGAATGACCTCGTCGCGCGCGCCGCGGCCCCAGAACACCGGCGGGCGCAGCCGGGCGAGCTCGGTGTCGGTCGGCAGCCCGCCGGGTGCGACGTAGCCCGACAGGTTCACCGCGAACGCGAAGCGCTCGGGGCGCAGTCGCAGCGCCTGTAGCGACACCGCCGCGCCCTGCGAGAACCCGAGGAGACCGACGGATGCCGCGGCATCCACGTTCTCGTCGACCCAGTCGAGCACGCGCTCGGCGGCCGCGGTGATCGCCGCCGGGTCGCGGCCGTCGAGGTCGTCGATGGGATACCAGCGGTGCCCCGACATCGGCCACGGTGCGGGCATCGGCGCGCGCAGCGAGACGCCCAGGTACTCGGACGGGAGGGAGGGGAGCAGGCCCACCAGGTCGTTCTCATCCGAGCCGTAGCCGTGAAGAAGCAACAGCACAGGCCGGT
This sequence comes from Microbacterium sp. 4NA327F11, assembly GCF_005503465.1. Classification (NCBI taxonomy): domain Bacteria; kingdom Bacillati; phylum Actinomycetota; class Actinomycetes; order Micrococcales; family Microbacteriaceae; genus Microbacterium; species Microbacterium sp. 4NA327F11. The sequence continues at coordinate 48,510 of NZ_SCOB01000015.1, forward strand.
CGCCGCGGTCGGACAGCGGGGCGGCGTAGCGCACGGCGCTGCCGTCGAGGGACGGGATCTCGCTCACGGGCCCATCCTGCCGCACTGCCCCGACACGGCGGCATCCGTTCTGCGCCGCCGGCCCCGGTCGACATCTGTGCGTCACACGCGGTGGGGTATACAGGAGGCATGGCGGTGCGCACTCCCGATCCCGACCCCTCGGAGGGGAACGACGACGCGCGCGGCGAGGTGCCGCGCGACCCGTTCCGATCGTTCGCAGGCGGTTTCGCCGAGTCGGGCGGCGGCCCGAACCCGGCATGGCTCACCGACGTCGAGCTCACCGAGGCGCGACGTCGACTGCCGATGCTCTACGTCGAGGCGCTGCCCGTGCGCACCGACGGCGTCGGCACCGTGACGCAGGTGGGCATCCTGCTGCGTGCGACGCCGCTGGGTGAGATCACCCGCACGTTGGTGTCGGGGCGGGTGCGCTACGGCGAGACCGTGCGCGACGCTCTGTTCCGTCACCTCGAGAACGACCTCGGGCCGATGGCCTTCCCGCTGCTTCCGCCCCAGCCGAACCCGTTCACGGTGGCCGAGTACTTCCCGATCCCCGGTGTCAGCCCCTTCTACGACGAGCGTCAGCACGCCGTGTCGCTCGCGTTCGTCGTGCCGGTCACGGGCACGTGCGAGCCGCGCCAGGATGCTCTCGAGGTCACCTGGATGACGCCGGAGGAGGCGGCATCCGACACGCTCTCGGCCGAGATGGAGGGCGGCCGCGGCACGCTCATCCGTCTGGCGCTCGCGAGCGTCGGCGCACTGCGCTGAGGCGCCCCCTAGTCTCGAAGGGTGAGAGAGCCGCTGCAGTTCCCTGAGGCCGCCGACGCGTGGCTCCCGTTCGTGACCGCCTTCGCCGCCGACCGCACCGCGGTCGTCTCCGACGTCGACTGGCGCCTCGTGCAGGATGCCTCGCTCGCACCGATCGAGCGGCTGGAGCTGTGGAATGAGGCGGACATCGCGCTCGGCGAGCTGCTCGGCGCCGCCTACCTGATCAGCGAGTCGCACCCGGACGCGGCCGTGCGCGAGGCCGCCGAGTCGGCCGCGCAGGAGGCCGAGGCGCTCGCCGCCGCCCGCCTGCTGAACCCCGACCTGTGGGCGGTGTTCGCCGCCGCGGATGCCGCGGCCCTCGACCCGCTCGAGCAGCGCCTGCTGTCCCACATCCGCCGCGACTTCCGCCGCGGCGGCGTCGACCTCGACGCCGAGACCCGCGAGCGGGTGCGCTCCCTCGTCGAACGTGACACCGCGCTGAGCCTGGCGTTCTCCCGCAACATCCGTGACGGCCGTCGTGAGATCCGCGTGCCCGCCGAGGGGCTCGCAGGTCTCCCGCAGGACTTCATCGACGCGCATCCGGTCGACGAGGACGGCCTCGTGACCCTCACGACCGAGTACACCGACCTCATGCCGGTGCGCGAGTACGCGCGGGTGCGCGAGACCCGCCTCGCCCTCGTCGCCGCCTACAACGACCTCGCCTGGCCCGACAACGAGTCGGTGCTCGCCGAGCTGCTCGAGGTGCGCGCCGAGCGCGCCCGCCTGCTCGGCTACGCCGACTGGGCCGAGTACGAGACCGAGACCCGCATGATCGGCTCGGGCGCCGCGATCCCGGCGTTCCTCGAGCGCCTCGACATCGCGAGCGACCTCGCTTCGTCCGCCGAGTACGCCCGCGTGCTCGCGCGCCTGCGGCAGGACGCCCCCGACGTAGACGAGGTCACGATCGCCGACTTCTGGTACGTGCTGGGCGCGATCAAGCGCGAGGAGTACGACGTCGACGCACAGCTGGTGCGCTCCTACTTCCCGTTCGAGCGGGTGCGCGACGGCATCCTCGACGTCACCGGGCGCCTGCTCGACATCGAGTACGTGCAGGTCGCGGCGCCCACGTGGCATCCGGATGTCGCGTCCTACGACGTCGTGCGCGGCGGCACGGCGCTCGGACGCATCCATCTCGACCTGCACCCGCGCCCCGGCAAGTACAGCCACGCCGCCTGTTTCCCGCTCGTCCCGGGAATCGAGGGGCGGCAGCTGCCCGAGGCGGTGCTGCTGTGCAACTTCTCGCGCGGGCTGCTCGAACACGACGAGGTCGTCACGTTCTTCCACGAGTTCGGGCACCTGGTGCACGACATCCTCGCGGGCGGGCAGCGCTGGGCGCGGTTCACGGGCATCCAGACCGAGTGGGACTTCGTCGAGGCGCCGAGCCAGCTGCTCGAGGAGTGGGCCTGGGACGCGGGCGTGCTCGGGTCGTTCGCGGCGAACGCCGCAGGCGAGCCGATCCCCGCCGACCTCGTCGCCCGCATGCGCACCGCCGACGCCTTCGGCCGCGCGCTCGAGGTGCGCCGCCAGCTCGGTCACGCGACGGTCTCGTACCGACTGCACGTCGACCGGCCGGGCGACCTGCAGGGCGCGACCGAGCGGTTCTACGCCTCGACGAGCCCGGTGCAGCCGCTGCGCGGTGTGCATCCCTATGCCGGGTTCGGCCACCTCACGGGGTACGGCGCCTGCTACTACACGTATCAGTGGAGCCTCGTCATCGCCCGCGATCTGCTGTCGGCGTTCGACGGCGATCTGATGAACCCGGATGCCGCGGCCCGCTACCGCACCGAGGTGCTCGAGCGCGGCGGCACCCGCGACGCGCGCGAGCTCGTCGAAGAGTTCCTCGGCCGGCCGTTCGCGTTCGACGCCTATCGGGCGTGGCTCGCGGGCGAATGACCGGCACACCGCGCCCCGACGCCCCGACCGGGGTCATGCGCGCTGTGCTGCGCGTCGGGCCGAGCGGTGGCGCACACCGCGTGGCGCTCCGGGTGGCGGTCAGCCTCGCCGTCCCGCTCGTCGTGCTGTGGGCGCTCGGACGCCTCGACCTCAGCATCTACGCCACCTTCGGCACGTTCGCCTCGCTCTACGGCCGCTTCGACCGCTACGGCGACCGGCTGCGCATGCAGCTGGCGGCGGGCATCCAGATCATCGTGACGATGACGATCGGCACCGCACTGTCGGCCGCGGGCGTCGACGACGTCGTGCGCGTGATCGTGGTCGCGGTCATGGCCGCGCTCGTGACGGTGCTGGCCCACCGTGCGCGCTGGCATCCGCCGGGCGCCCTGTTCACGGTGTTCGCGGGCGGCGCGGCGGCCAGCATCCCCGCGACGTTCGCCACCCTGCCCGAGCCTGCGATCATCGGTGGCGCGGCCGTCGCCTGGACGCTGCTCGTGACCGGTGCCCTCGCGGCGTGGGGCACGCTGCGGCGCGGCGCCGCCCCGCGCTCCGCACGGCCCGCGCCACCGTCCTACCGGTCCGCCTGGGAGCTCGGCGCCACGGCCGGCATCGGCACCCTGCTCGCCGGCCTCACGGGTCTCGCCCTCCTCGGCACCCACTGGTACTGGGCGATGGTCGCGGCGGTGGCCGCCCTCGGTGGCGCGCACCTGAACGCGCGGGTCGCCCGCGGCATCCAGCGACTCGTCGGCACCCTCATCGGCGTCGTGCTCGCCGCAGGACTGCTCGCATTGCACCTGCCACCGCTCGCCACGATCGCCGTCGCCGTCGTCTGCCAGGTCGGGGCCGAGCTGTTCGTCGGCCGCAACTACGGCATCACGATGGTGTTCGTCACCCCGCTCGCGCTGTCGATGGTCGAGCTGGCCGCCCCGACCTCGCCGCAGGAGCTGCTCGTCGACCGGGTGCTCGACACGCTCATCGGCGTGGTGATCGGCACGATCGTGGCCGTCGTGTGGGCGCAGCTGCGCTCTCGCCGGCCGGCGGGCTGAGGGCCTGTCCGCCCCGTGCGCTGACTGCGCCTGCGCAGGCGCGCGCTCACCGTGACCCCGCGGATGGCGCCCAGGCCCTGGGGTCTAGGCCGCCGACGTCTCCCGCGCGATCGCCGCGACGAACGCGTCGATGTCGTGCTCGCTGGTGTCGAACGAGCACATCCAACGCACCTCGCGGCGCGACGCATCCCAGTCGTAGAAACGGAACGACCCGCGCAGCCGGTCGGCGACGCCCTCGGGAAGCACCGCGAACAGGCCGTTGGCCTGCGTCGGCTGCGTGAACGAGACGCCCGAGATCGACCCGTCGGCAAGCCCCGCCTCGACCCCGGCGCGCAGGCGCTCGGCCATCGCGTTCGCGTGGCGGGCGTTGCGCTGCCACAGGTCGCCGTCGTAGAGGGCCAGCAGCTGCGCCGAGACGAAGCGCATCTTCGAGGCGAGCTGCATGTTGAGCTTGCGGAGGTACGGCAGACCCTCGGATGCCGCGGCATCCAGCACCACCACGGCCTCCGCCGCGAGCGCCCCGTTCTTGGTGCCGCCGAGGCTCAGCACGTCGACGCCGACGTCGCGGGTGAACGCGGCGAGCGGCAGGTCGAGGGCGGCGGCCGCGTTGGAGATGCGTGCGCCGTCGAGGTGCAGGCGCATGCCGTGGCCGTGCGCGTGGTCGGCGAGCGCCCGGATCTCGTCGGGCGTGTAGAGCGTGCCGAGTTCGGTCGACTGGGTGATCGAGACGACGAGCGGCTGCGCGCGGTGCTCGTCGCCCCAGCCCCAGGCCTCGCGGTCCACGAGCTCGGGGGTGAGCTTGCCGTCGTCGGTGGGCACGGAGAGGATCTTGATGCCGGCGACCTTCTCGGGCGCCCCGCCCTCGTCGACGTTGATGTGCGCTGTCGACGCCGCGATCACCGCGCCCCACCGCGGCAGCATCGACTGCAGGCCGGTCACGTTCGCGCCGGTGCCGTTGAACACCGGGAACGCCGCGGCATCCGCCCCGAAGTGCCCCCGCACGACGTGCTGGAGGCGCTCGGTGTAGGCGTCCTCGCCGTAGGAGATCTGATGCCCGCCGTTCGCCGCGGCGAGGGCGGCGAGCACCTCGGGGTGCACACCGGAGTAGTTGTCGGAGGCGAATCCGCGCACGGCGGTGTCATGCAGGGTGTCCATGGTCACTCCAGCCTAGAAGCGCGGGCGTGCTCAGTCGGTGCCGCGGATGCCGCGGGTCGACGCGATCACGGTGCGCATCTTCTTCTCGAGCGCCTCGTAGAACATCGACAACGGGAACTCGTCGTCGAGCACCGCGTCGGTGTAGCCCGAGGGCGCCCCGGCGAGCACATCGCGATTGAGGCCTGCGGCCCAGTGCGATGCGGGGTGAGGGGTGACGACCGACGCGACGAGGTCGTAGGCGGCGAGCCAGTGCGCGACCTTCGGGCGGTCGATCGAGCGCCAGTAGAGCTCGTCGATCGCCTCGCCGAGGGCGACGACCGCGTCGGGCACGCCGTCCCAGTCGAAGGTCAGCGCGGTGTCGGTCCAGTGCAGCACGCCGCGCTGGTGCAGCCAGGCGAACAGCAGCTGGCCGCCGAGCCCGTCGTAGTTGCGTACGCGGGTGCCGGTGATCGCGAAGCGGAAGATGCGGTCGAAGATCACCGCGTACTGCACGAGCGGCGCGTGCTCGAGGATGGCGCGGGCCGCGGCATCCAGCTCGTCTCCGTCGTCGATGCGGGCCGACAGTGCGCGCTCGAGGGCGACCGCCTCACGGAAGGCGGTGAGGTCGCAGCGCAGCTCCTCGAGCGAGTAAAGGAAGTAGGGCATGCGCTGCTTGATCATGAACGGGTCGAACGGCAGGTCGCCGCGCATGTGGGTGCGGTCGTGGATGAGATCCCACATCACGAACGTCTGCTCGGCGAGGGCCTGGTCGGCGAGCAGGGCGGCGGCGCCCGCGGGGAGGTCGAGCTTGGTGATCTCGGATGCCGCGGCCACCACCCGCCGGAACCGGGCCGCCTCACGGTCCTGGAAGATCGCGCCCCACGTGAACGTCGGGATCTCCCGCATCGCGACCGTCTCGGGGAAGAGCACGGCCGAGTCGGTGTCGTAGCCGGGCGTGAAGTCGAGCAGCCGCAGCGACAGGAACAGTCGGTTCGTGTAGGTCTGCTCGAGGCGGTCGACGAACTCGGGCCAGATGACCTCGCACACGAGCGCCTCGAGGTGGCGGGCACGGGAGCCGTTCTGGGTGTACATCGGGAAGACGACGAGGTGACGCAGGCCATCGACCCGGTGCCGCTGCGGCTGGAACGCGACGAGCGCGTCGAGGAAGTCGGGCACGCCCAGGCCGTCGTCGCTCCAGCGGGCGAGGTCGACGACGAGCGCGTCGAGATAGGCGGCGTCGTGGGGGAAGCGCGGCGCGAGCGCGTGCACGGCGGCGATGACCTCGCGCACGTGCGCACGGGCCGTCTCGAGATCGGATGCCGCGGCCACCGCGCCGTCGGCGCCCTGCAGCTGCTGCAGCGCGGTCGCCGCGTCCTTCAGGGCGAGCCACGCCGGGTCGCGCTCGACGCCGTGGGCGAGAGCGGGATCGATCGCGATGTCGGGGGTGATCGCGGTGACGGACATGAGGCCTCCGATCGGCGCACGGGGGAGAAACCGGGTTCTGATTCCATGCTAACGGAATACTTACGGCAATTCGCTCTTCATGCCGGAAATCCTCCGATGGACCGACATTCCGCTGGTAGTCTCGCGACATGGCCGACGCCGCGACATCCGCCCCCGACGACTCGCCCGTTCCCGTCGAGGACGCGACCGACCTCGAGATCGTGCGCGCCGTGCTCGCCGACGGACGCGTCACCCTCGCACAGCTCGGCGAGCGGGTGGGGCTGTCGGTCTCCGCCGTGCAGTCGCGGCTGCGCAAGCTCGAGACCCGCGGGGTCATCACCGGCTACCGCGCCGTCGTCGACCCCGAGGCCGTCGGCAAGCCGCTCGCCGCCCTCGTCGAGATCACCCCGCTCGACCCCGGACAGCCCGACGACGCCCCTGAGAGGCTCGCGCACATCGCCGAGATCGAGGCCTGCCACTCGATCGCCGGCGACGCGAGCTACATCCTCTTCGTGCGCGTCGCGACGCCCCGCGACCTCGAGACGCTGATCCGCGACATCCGTCAGACGGCCGGCGTCTCGACCCGCACGACCGTCGTGCTGCAGACGTTCTTCGAGAACCGCCCGCTCGCCGTCTGACGGCGGCGGGCTCTGCCGCGCCGCCGTGCGGGCTCGGCCCGCCGCCGCACAAGGTCGGAACCTTCTGCGGACGCGCCGCGCCGCGGCATCCACTCACGGTGTGTCGGTGAAACGTTCCGACATCGTGCGGGTGCGAGGGCGACCGGGGGTGCGTCGCGGATGCCGCGGCCCCCGGGCACCTGTCACGACACCAGCGTCAGCACCTCGTCGTAGGCGGCGAAGGCCTCGGCCACCTCGTCGTCGGTGACGATGCAGGGCGGCACCACGTGGATGCGGTTGTCCTGCACGAACGGCAGCAGCCCGCGGGCGAGCAGCTCCTTCTTGATCGCGCCCATCGTGGCCGCCGGCAGCGGCTCCCGGGTTGCGCGGTCGGCGACGAGCTCCATCGCCCAGAAGACGCCGGTGCCGCGCACCTCGCCGATCGCGGCGTGCTTCTCCGCCAGTTCCGCCAGGCGGGGTGCGATCGAGTCCTCCCCGATGCGGCGCGCATTTTCGACGATGCCATCGGCCTTCATCGCATCGATCGTCGCGACCGCGGCCGCCGTCGCGAGCGGATGTCCCGAATAGGTGAGTCCGCCCGGGAAGACCCGCTCGTCGAACTGCGACGCGATCGCGTCGGAGATGATGACGCCGCCGAGCGGCACGTAGCCCGAGTTCACGCCCTTCGCGAAGGTGATGAGGTCGGGGCGCACATCGAAGTCCTCGAAGGCGAACCAGCGCCCGGTGCGACCGAACCCGGCCATCACCTCGTCGAGGATCAGCACGATGTCGTAGCGGTCGCAGATCTCCCGCACCCCCGCGAGGTAGCCGGGCGGAGGCACCATGACGCCCGCGGTGCCCGGGATCGACTCCAGCAGGATCGCCGCGACCGTCGACGGGCCCTCCGCCTGGATGACGCGCTCGAGGTGGTGCAGCGCCCGGGCCGACTCCTCCTCGGGGGTCGTGGCCCAGAACTCGCTGCGGTAGAGATATGGGCCGAACACGTGCACGTGTCCGCGGGCGAACTCGTTCGGGATGCGGCGCCAGTCACCCGTCGCGACGATCGCCGCCCCGGTGTTGCCGTGATACGAGCGGTAGCGCGAGATGACCTTGTCGCGCCCGGTGACCAGCCGCGCCATGCGGATGGCGTTCTCGTTCGCGTCGGCGCCGCCGTTGGTGAAGAACACCTTCTCGAAGCCGTCGGGCGCGAGTCCCGCGATGCGCTCCGCCGCCTGCCCGCGGGTGAGGTTCGCCGTCGACGGAGCGATCGTCGTCAGCAGCTCCGCCTGGGCGACGATGCCCGCGACGACGGCCGGATGCTGGTGGCCGATGTTGACGTTGACGAGCTGGCTCGAGAAGTCGAGGTAGGTGCGACCCGAGTGGTCCCACACGCGGGTGCCGGCGCCGCCGGCGATGACGAGGGGCGCGAGGGATCCCTGCGCCGACCAGGAGTGGAAGACGTGGGCACGGTCGAGTTCGCTCGTGAGGGTGTCGAGGGTGGGGTCGCTGCTCATGGGGTGCTTTCGTGTCTGATTCGGTGATGCGGGGGCCCGGGCGGACAACGACCCGGGCCCCCGCGCGGCGGCTTAGTTGCCGCCCTCCTTGAGGGTGACCGTGAGGGGAGTGAAGCCACTGCCCGTCACGTCCACGCCCTCGGCCTTCAATTCGTCCAGCGCCTTCTGCACGTACTCGTTCGAGTACGCCGTCGACGGCGGATCCTTCGTGATGATCGTCGAGCCGGTCTCGTTCTTCGTGTTGAGGGCGATGCCGACCGTCTGGTCCCACTGGTTCTTGTTGATGATGCCGATTCCGCTCGTCGAAGGCCAGATCAGCTTGTTGACCTCGTTGGTCATCCACAGCTGGTGGCTGGTGCCGAGGGTGGACCCGGCCTGGGTCACGATGTCCGCCGCCTGCTGCGGGTTGTCGCGGGCGTAGATCCATCCCTCGATCGACGCCTTGATGAACTTCACCGCGGTGTCGGCGTACGCCGGGTCGCTCGAGAGCTTCGCGGTGTCGGCCCAGATGGCGTCCTGCAGCATCGCGGTGCCGTAGTCGTTCCAGTTGATGACGTTCAGGTCGCTCGGCTGGTACAGCTTGCCGGTGGCGGGGTTGATCGTCTCGAGCACCTGCGCGTACTCGTTGTACGTCATGGCCTGTGCCGCGTCGATGTCACCGGACAGGAATCCGTTCATGTCGAACGCCTGCTGCACGAGGGTGATGTCCTTCGTGGTGTCGATTCCGGCCTTCTGCATGCCGGCGAACAGCTCCCACTCGTTGCCGTAGCCCCAGCTGCCGACCTTCTTGCCCTTGAGGTCCGCGGGCGTGGTGATGCCCTTGTCCTTGAAGGAGATCTGCGTGGTGCCCGAGCGCTCGAAGATCTGCGCGATGTCGGTGACGTTCGTGCCCTTCTCGATCGAGCCGAGCACCTTCGGCACCCAGGAGATCGCGAAGTCGGCGTCGCCGGACGCGAGCACGTCGATCGGCACCGTGTCGGTGCCGGCCTCCTTGATCGTGACGTCGAGGCCTTCCTTCTCGTAGAACCCCTGGGCGACGGCGGCGTAGTACCCCGCGAACTGCGCCTGCGGAACCCACTGCAGCTGCAGGGTCACGTGGGTGAGTCCCGCGCTGCTGCTCGACGACGGGGTCGACGACGTGGAACACGCGCTCAGCGTGATCGCCGCGACGACGCCGGCGGCGCCGAGCGCCAGCATCCTTCGTGTGCTGTGCTTCATGGTGCTTCTCCTCTCGGTGGTGCATCGGTGGTGCTTCGGGTGTCCGTCGCGTGCTGCACGACGAAGACGGACGGATGCCGCGGCCCGGGGCCGCGTCATCCGGTGGGTCTCAGGCGCGCCAGCGCGAGGGTCTCGAGCAGGGCGGTGGCGCAGTAGAACACGAGTCCGGTGACGATCGCGCCGAGCACGAACGCCCACGCCAGCGCGTAGTTGCTCGACGAGACCGCCGAGGTGATCGCCTTGCCGAGCCCTGAGACGGGCCCGCCGAAGTACTCGGCGACGAGGGCCGAGATCACCGCGAGCGACGAGGCGATGCGCACACCCGTGAACAGGAACGGCACCGCACCCGGCACCGTCACGGTGCGTGCCGTCTGCCAGCGCCCCGCCGCGTAGGAGCGCAGCAGGTCACGGTGCAGCGGGTCGACGGTGCGCAGCCCCCGCAGGGTGTTGACGTAGACGGGCACGAGCACGGCGATCGCCGCGATCATCTGGCGGCCGGTCTCGACGCTCGCCCCGAACATCGCGTAGAACACCGGTGCGAGAGCGACGATCGGGATGACCGACAGCGCCGTCACGACCGGGGCGCTCAGCTCGTCGAGCGGGCGCCACGCCGCGGCGAGCACCGCCAGCACGACTGCGACGAGCGTGCCGACGACGAGGCCCACGAATGCGTTCGCGGCCGTGCCGAGACTCGCCTGCACGATGACGCCCGCGCTCGCCGCGAACTGGCCCGCGATCGTGAACGGTGCCGGCAGAGCCGAGCCTTTCGCGGGGAACGCCGTCACCAGCAGCTGCCAGACGAGCACCACGGCGATCCCGAAGACGATCGGGGCGAGCACGGTGCGCAGGCGCAGGGCGGTCATCGGTTCTCGACGCCCTTCGCCCCCGCCGAGGGGGACCCGTGCAGGGCCTCGCGCACCGCGCTGACGCGCTCGAAGAACGCCTCGTCCTCGCGCAGCTCCTCGGTGCGCTCACCGCGCAGATCCATCGTCAGGATCTCGCGGATGCGGCCTGGCCGCGGCGACATCACCACGACCCGGTCCGAGAGGAACACCGCCTCGGGGATCGAGTGGGTCACGAACACGACCGCGGCGCCCGTCTCCGCGCAGATGCGGGCGAGCTCGGTCTGCATCGTCTCGCGCGTCATCTCGTCGAGCGCACCGAACGGCTCGTCCATGAGCAGCAGCCGCGGCTTCTCGGCGAACGCGCGCGCGATCGCGACGCGCTGCTGCATCCCGCCCGAGAGCTGGTCGGGGTGCCGGTCGGCGAAGTCGCCGAGGCCCACCAGCTCGATCAGCTCGTCGGCGCGCGTGCGGCGCTCGGCGCGCGGCATCCCGTGCAGCTCCATCGGCAGCTCGATGTTGCCCCGCACCGTGCGCCACGGCAGCAGCGCGGCCTTCTGGAACGCGATGCCGTAGTCCTGGTCGAGGCGTGCCCGCGGCGCCGTCTTGCCGAACACCGTCAGCTCGCCCGCGGTCGGGGTGTCGAGGTCGGCGATCAGACGCATGAGCGTCGACTTGCCGCATCCGCTCGGACCGATCAGCGAGACGAACTCGCCGGCCGCCACCTCGAGGTCGATGCCCGAGAGGGCGTCGACCGTGCGTCCGCGTCCGGTGCGGAAGGTCTTGTCGACCCCGCGCACGTGCACCGCGATCTCGGTCATGCCGACACCTCGTTTCGTCGGTAGCGCCGCAGCGCCAGGGAGAGGAGGGCGACCAGGCCTGCGGCTGCGAGGCCCATCAGCACGGCGCCGAAGATCGGTGACCACTGCTTGGCCGGGTCGGCGCTGCCCGATGCCGCGAACTCGACGATCGCGCGGCCGATGCCGCCGCGCAGTCCGATCGACACCTCGGCGACGATGGTGCCCACCACCGCATTGACCGCGGCCAGACGCAGGGCCGGGAGGAGGAACGGGATGCTGGCGGGCACCCGCACCGCGAGGAACGTGCGCCACCACCCCACCCCGTAGGCACGCATCAGGTCGAGGTGCTCGGCGGTCGGCGACCCGAAGCCGCGCAGCGCCCCGATCGACACGGGGAAGAAGGCGAGGTAGCTCGCGATGAGCGCGACCGACATCCAGTCCTGCCACTCGAATCCGCCGGTCGAGAGCTGCGTGCCGATGCGTCGCACGAGCGGTGCGAGCGCGATGAGCGGAACGGTCTGGCTGAGCACGACCCACGGCAGGAGCGCCGACTGCGCGGTGCGGAAGCGCTGCATGACGATCGCGATCGCGATGCCGACCACGACACCCACGAGCCATCCGACGACGGCGATGCCGAAGCTGAACGACGCCGCCCGCAGCGTCGCGAGCCACAGAGCGGGCGAACCGGCAGCCCGCGTGACCGGCGACAGGGTCCGGTCGAGCATCGCGCCCAGGTGAGGCATCGCCAGGTCGGAGGTGCGCGGAAGCACCGTGATCCCCGCGATCACCACGCCGGTGTCGGGGGCGAGGGCCTTGTAGACCTCCCATGCGACGCCCACGAGCACCACCCCGGCGATACCGAGGAGGATCGGGCGCAGGCGGCGCATCATCGCTTCGCGGTCACCTGGTCGGCGAGGGCGGGGATGACGGTCTCGCCGTACACCCGCATCGTCTCCTCCTTGTTGTCGTGCTGGAGGTAGCCCGCGAACTGCGTCACCCCGATGGCCCGCAGCTGCTCGAGCTTGGCGATGTGGTCCTCCGCGGTACCGAGCAGGCAGAAACGGTCGACGATCTCGTCGGGCACGAAGTCGACGTGGTCGTTGTGCGCGCGGCCGTGCGAGTTGTAGTCGTAGCCTGTGCGTCCGGCGATGTAGTCCGTGAGCGCCGCCGGAACGTCGCCCGCAGTGCCGTACTTCGAGACGATGTCGGCGACGTGGTTGCCCACCATCCCGCCGAACCAGCGGCACTGATCGCGCATGTGCTCCCAGTCGTCGCCGATGTACATCGGCGCCGCGACGCAGAAGGCGATCGACTCGGGGTCGCGGCCGGCGGCGGCCGCGGCATCCTTCACGACCTTGATCATCCAGGCCGCGATGTCGACGTCCGCCAGCTGCAGGATGAAGCCGTCGCCCACCTCGCCGGTGAGCTTCAGCGCCATCGGGCCGTAGGCCGCGACCCAGACGTCGAGCTCCGAGCCGCGACTCCAGGGGAACTGCAGGGTGGCGCCCTTGTACTCGACCGGGCGGGAGTTCGCGAGCTCGCGGATCACGTGGATCGACTCGCGCAGCTCCGACATGGTCACCGGCTTGCCGTTCGTGACCCGCACCGCCGAGTCGCCGCGGCCGATGCCGCAGATCGTGCGGTTGCCGTACATCTCGTTCAGGGTCGCGAACACGCTCGCGGTGACGGTCCAGTCGCGGGTGGCGGGGTTGGTGACGAACGGGCCGACGACGATGCGCTTGGTCGCGTTCAGGATCGCCGAGTGGATGACGTACGGCTCCTGCCAGAGCAGGTGCGAGTCGAAGGTCCACAGGTGGGAGAAGCCGTGCGCCTCGGCGAGCTGTGCGAGCTGCACCGTGCGGGCGGCGGGCGGGTTGGTCTGCAGGACGACGCCGAAATCCATGTGCCGCCCCCTCAGACCAGGTACTGGCTCAGGCCGCGCTTGATGTAGCGCCCGTCGCCCTTGCTGCCGAGGTAGGAGCCGCCGTCGACGACGACCTTGCCGCGGGAGACGACCGTGTCGACGTGTCCGTCGATCTCGAACCCCTCCCAGGCCGAGTAGTCCATGTTCATGTGGTGGGTCTTCCCCACCCCGATCGAGGTGTGGCCGTTCGGGTCGTAGACCACGACATCGCCGTCGGCGCCGGGCTGGATGACGCCCTTCTTGCCGTACATGCCGAACATGCGCGCCGGTGTGGTGCTGGTGAGCTCGACCCAGCGGGGGAGGGTGATCTGACCCGACACGACCCCCTGGTACATGAGGTCCATGCGGTGCTCGACCGATCCGATCCCGTTGGGGATCTTCGCGAAGTTGCCGATGCCCATGTCCTTCTGGTCCTTCATGCAGAACGGGCAGTGGTCGGTCGAGACCATCTGGATGTCGTTCGTGCGCAGGCTCTGCCACATGTGGTGCTGGTGACCCTCGTGCTTCGAGCGCAGCGGAGTCGAGCACACCCACTTCGCGCCCTCGAAGTCGCCCCACTCCTCGCTGACGGCGCCGAGCTGGTCCTCGAGCGAGAGGTAGAGGTACTGCGGGCAGGTCTCGCCGAACACGTTGAGGCCGCGGTCGCGGGCGGCGGCGATCTGCTCGACGGCCTGCTTGGCGCTCACGTGCACGACGTACAGCGGCGCACCGGTCAGGTCGGCGATCATGATCGCGCGGTGGGTGGCCTCCTCCTCGGCCTGCCACGGCCGGCTGATGCCGTGGTAGTACGGGGTGGTCTTCCCGGCCTCGAGCGCCTGCTGCACGAGCACGTCGATGATCGCGCCGTTCTCGGCGTGCATCATCATCATCGCGCCGTTGTCGGCGCCCTTCTGGAACGCCCGCAGGATCTGCCCGTCGTCCGAGAGGAAGACGCCCTTGTAGGCCATGAAGAGCTTGAAGGATGTCACGCCCTCGGTGATCAGCTCGTCCATCGCGGTCAGCGACGAGTCCTGCACGTCGGAGAGGATCTGGTGGAACCCGTAGTCGATCGCGCAGTTGCCGGCGGCCTTCTCGTGCCACGCGTGGTACTGCTCGAGGATGTTCTGCCCGGGGTACTGCACGACGAAGTCGACGATGCTCGTCGTGCCGCCGATCGCGGCGGCACGGGTGCCGGTCTCGAAGGTGTCGCTGGCGAAGGTGCCGCCGAAGGGCATCTCCATGTGGGTGTGGGCGTCGATGCCGCCGGGGATGACGTACTTGCCGGTCGCGTCGACGACGGTGTCGACCGAGCGGGCGAGCTCGTGCCCGAGCAGTGTCGAGCCGGGCGCGAGCACCGCGACGATGGTCTCGCCGTCGATGAGCACGTCGGCGTCGCCCGTGCCGGTCGCGTTGACGACGGTGCCGCCGGTGATGAGGGTCGTGGCCATGGGTCGCTCCTGTCGAATCGGATGCCGCTGCGCGCCGGTCGGGCTCAGGGAGCCGTGATCTCGTCGTAGGTGTCGGGGCGGCGGTCGCGGAAGAACTGCCAGTCGTCGCGCATCTCCTGCACGAGGTCCATGTCGAGGTCGCGGATGAGGATCTCCTCGGACTCGCCCGAGCCGAGCGCGCCGACGTAGTTGCCGCGCGGGTCGACGATCTGGCTGGTGCCGTAGAAGGTGACCGCCTCGTCGCCGTATTCGTTGTCCTCGCGGCCGACGCGGTTGGGGGCGAGCACGAAGTAGCCGTTCGCGACCGCCGCGGCGGGCTGCTCGATCTCCCAGAGGCGGTTCGAGAGGCCGGGCTTGGTGGCGTTGGGGTTGAAGGCGAGGTGGGCGCCGTTGAGGCCGAGCTCGCGCCAGCCCTCGGGGAAGTGCCGGTCGTAGCAGATCACCACGCCGACCTTGCCGACGGCGGTGTCGAAGACCGGGTAGCCGAGGTTGCCCGGACGGAAGTAGAACTTCTCCCAGAACTTCTCGACGTGGGGGATGTGGTTCTTGCGGTACTTGCCGACGATGGTGCCGTCGGCGTCGACGACGACGGCGGTGTTGTAGTAGACGCCGGTCTGCTCCTCCTCGTAGATCGGGAGGATCATGACCATGCTCAGCTCCTTGGCGAGCGCGGCGAAGCGCTGCACGATGGGGCCGTCGGCGGGCTCCGCGTACCGGTAGTACTTCTTGTCCTGCGTGATGCCGAAGTAGGGGCCGTAGAAGAGCTCTTGGAAGCAGATGACCTGCGCTCCCTGGGCCGCGGCATCCCGGGCGAACTGCTCGTGCTTGTCGAGCATCGATGCCTTGTCGCCCGTCCAGGTGGTCTGCGTGATGGCCGCGCGTACCGTCGTCATGTTCGCCTCCGTCGACGTCTGTGCACCCGCGCAGCGATCACCGCTGACGGGTGCGACGGACGCGCCGGCGGGGTCATCCCGTTCTGTTACTGTTCTGCTTGAACATTTCTCTTCGGTTTCCCGCTGTGACGCATCCGTAAATCTCGTGCGCCGGGAAGGACATCGGATGCCGCGCCTCGCCGCCCTCGCGAACCTCGCCGAGCGCACGCCGCGCGCGATCGCCGCAGAGATCGCCCGCCTGGTCACGGAGGGTGCTCTCGCCCCGGGCGAGCGGCTGCCGACGGTGCGCGAGGTGGCATCGGATCTCGGAGTGTCGGCCGGCACGGTGAGCGCCGCATGGCACGCGCTCTCGGGCGCAGGGGTCATCGTCTCGCGCGGGCGGGCGGGCTCGTTCGTGCGGGTCGACCGCGCCGGCTGGCTGAGCCCCCGGGTGCAGGATCTCGCCGCTGCGCCCCTCGAGACGCGGCTCGACCTCTCGCTCGGCACGCCCGATCCCGCCCTGCTGCCGCCGCTCGAGGCGGCGTTCTCGCGGGTGTCGCCCCGAGCCGACACCGGCCGCTACCACGACCTGCCGGTGCTGCCCGAGCTCGGTGCCCTCTTCGCCGAGACCTGGCCGTCGCCCGCCGAGACGATCACCGTCGTCGATGGGGCGCTGGACGGCATCGCCCGCACCCTCGAGCAGGTCGTGCGCTTCGGGGACCGGGTCGCCGTCGAGTCGCCCGGGTTCCCGTACTTCTTCGATCTGCTCGAGGCGCTGGGCGCCGAGGCGGTCCCGCTCGAGCTCGATGCCCTGGGCGTCACGCCGGCGTCGCTGCAGCGCGCACTCGTGCGGCGACCGAGCGCGGTCATCCTGCAGCCACGGGCCCAGAACCCCACCGGCGCGTCGATGGACGCCGAACGTGCCCGCGCGCTCGCGCGCGTGATGCGCGCCGCTCCCGGCGGCGACCGCGTCGTCGTGATCGAGGACGACCACTCCGGTCTCATCTGCTCAGCGCCCGATGTGACCCTCGCCCGGTGGATCCCGGGTCAGGTCGTGCACGTGCGCAGCTTCTCGAAGTCGCACGGGCCCGACCTGCGCATCGCCGCGCTCGGCGGGCCGGCGCACATCGTCGAGCGGGTGGTCTCGCGACGCATGCTCGGCCCGGGGTGGACGTCGCGGCTGCTGCAGACGGTGCTGCTCGGCCTCCTCACCGACGACGGCGCCGTCGCGCGCGTGCGCACCGCCCGTCTCGTCTACCGCGACCGGGTCGACCGCCTCGCGGTCGCGCTGCGCAAACGCGGCATCGACGTCGGCGACCCCGACGGAATCAACCTCTGGCTCCCCGTCGTCTCCGAGCGCGCGGCCCTCGTGAGGCTGGCCGCCGCGGGCATCGCGGTGGCGGCCGGGTCGCCGTTCGTGATGGGCGAGCCGCCCGAGGCGCACGTGCGGGTGACGGCCGGGCTCGCGGCATCCAATGTGCTCGGCATCGCCGACGCGCTCGCTGACGCGGCCGTCGCCCCGCCGCTCACCTGACCGGCGCGCGGCGGGTGGGATGGGAGCCGCCGCGCGCCCGTCGGTGGTTCCCACCCCACCCGCCGCGCGCCTGTCGGTGGTTCCCACCCCACGCGCCGCGCGCACCGTCGGAACTATTGGCCGCCACGCCGTGCTGTGGCATCCGCCTGCGGCGTGTCAGGCAGAAGTTCCGACAGTGCGCGGCGAGTCGGCGGGCGACGCGGAGGCGGGTGCGCTGCGACGACAACCGCCGCACCCGAATACACCCCGAGACGGATGCCGCGTCCGGCCGCCTCCCGTAGCGTGAGACGGTGTTCCGACCCCTGACCCGCCCGCAACTGGCGTTCGACCTCGTGCTCGCCGCGGGGTTCGCGCTGCTCCTGGTGCTGCCGGAGCTCACGCCGTACTGGTTCGGCACGGTCGGATTCGGGCCGGCGCAGCCCGTCGTCGGACTCGTCTTCGCTGCCGCCGTCGCCGCGCGCCGCTGGTCGCCGGCGCTCGCGCTGGGGCTCGCGTGGCTCGCCGCGATCGGACAGATGGTCGCCCTGCTGACCCCGCGCCCGAGCAATCTCGGCGCCCTGATCGTGCTGTACGCCGTAGCGGCGTACGGCTCCCGGCGGATGTCCCGTCTCGCCCTCGCCTCCGCCGTCGGCGGGGCGGCCATCGCGACCGCGTACCTGTCGATCTTCCAGGGCGTGTGGGGGCTGGCCGCCGCGACGAACCGCTTCTCGTTCCCGCTCGAGCGAGTCGTGATCGTCGGCTTCGTGTTCGCCTTGATCCTGTTCGCGCTGCTGCTGTCGTGGACGGCCGGAGCCCTCGTGCGCTCGATCCGGGTCTCCCGCGAGACCCGGGAGGCCCAGCGCCGCGCCGAGGCGGAGGCGGCGGCCGAGCAGGAGCGGGTGCGCATCGCCCGCGACATGCACGACATCGTCGGCCACTCGCTGGCGGTCGTGATCGCCCAGGCCGACGGGGCGCGGTACGCCGCGGCATCCGACCCCGAGGCGACGACCGCGGCCCTCGCGACGATCGCGTCGACGGCCCGCGCCGCGCTCACCGACGTGCGCCTGCTGCTCGAGCAGCTGCGGCACAGCCAAGGCGCCGGCCCGCAGCCCGGACTCGCCGACCTCGATGCGCTGTTCGCGCAGGTGCACGGGGCGGGCATCGACCTGCGGGTGGAGGTGCGTCCGCCGCTCGCCGATCCGCCGGCACCGCTGCAGCTGGCGGTCTACCGCATCGTGCAGGAGGCTCTCACGAACGCCCTCCGCCACGGCGACGGCGGCGCGGTGGGCGTGCGGGTCGCGTGGAGCGAGGAAGCCGTGTCGGTCGAGGTGCGCAACGGCGTGCGCCCGGGCGGTGAGCAGGGCGCCCCGGCGCCGGGCCACGGCATCATCGGCATGACCGAGCGCGCCCACCTCGTCGGCGGATCGCTCGGCGCGGCGCCCCGCGGCGACGAGTTCGTCGTCGTGGCGGTTCTCCCGCGGGGCCTCGCGTGATCCGGGTGGTGCTGGTCGACGACCAGGCGCTGTTCCGCGCGGGCATCCGCATGGTGCTCGACTCGCAGCCCGACATCGAGGTGGTCGGCGAGGCGGGCGACGGGCGCGAGGGCGTCGCGGTCGCGCGGGCGATGCGCCCCGACATCGTGCTGATGGACATCCGCATGCCCGTCCTCGACGGCATCGCCGCGACGGCGGAGCTACTGGGCGATGACGACCCGCCCCGCGTCGTCATGCTCACCACGTTCGACCTCGACGAGGCCGCCGCGCGCGCGATCCGGGAGGGCGCGAGCGGCTTCCTGCTCAAGGACGCCGAGCCCGAGTTCCTCCTCGCCGCGGTGCGCACGGTGCACGCGGGGTCTGCGGTGATCGCGGCATCCGCGACCCGCGAGCTGTTCGCATCGATGACGGATGCCGCACCCCGCCCGGCGCCCGCGGCCTTCGCCGCCCTCACCGAGCGCGAGCGGGAGATCTTCGCGCTCGCCGCGCGCGGGCTCTCCAACGCCGAGATCGCGACGGGAGAGTTCCTGTCGGAGGCCACGGTCAAGACCCACGTCAGCCGCATCCTCACGAAGCTCGGCCTGCGCGACCGCGTGCAGCTCGTCGTGTTCGCGTACGAGCACGGGCTCGCCTGACGCGCACCGGCACGCGGCGACGCGCGCCGCGCGAGGTCATCCTCCGGGATGACCCCGATGCGACCCGCGGGCGACGCGGCATACGGGTGCGTCTTCGTAGCGTCGACGACATGGATGACTCGACCACCCCGCCCCCGCCCGCCGCGCGCGTCGCGCACCTCACCAAGACCTACGGCTCGACCGACAACCCGGTGCGCGCCCTCGACGACGTCTCGCTCTCGATCGGGCGCGGCGAGTTCACCGCGATCATGGGCCCGTCGGGGTCGGGAAAGTCCACGCTCATGCACGTGATGGCGGCGCTCGACGCTCCGACGTCGGGCCGGGTGTGGCTGGGGGAGACGGAGATCACCGGTCTCGGCGACACCGAGCTGACGCTGCTGCGCCGTCGTCGCATCGGCTTCGTCTTCCAGGCGTTCAACCTGGTGCCCACCCTCGACGTGCGTGGAAACATCGCCCTGCCGATCGAGCTCGACGGGCGTGCGCCGACCGCGCTCGAGCGGGCACGCATCGACGGGCTCGTCGAGTCGCTCGGTCTCGCGAATCGGCTCACCCATCGCCCGCACGAGCTCTCCGGCGGCCAGCAGCAGCGCGTCGCGATCGCCCGCGCCCTCGCCACCGCGCCCGACCTCGTGTTCGCGGACGAGCCGACCGGCAACCTCGACTCCCGTTCGGGCGCCGAGGTGCTGCGCCTGCTGCAGACGGCGTCGCGCGAGCACGGACAGTCGATCGCGATGGTCACCCACGACCCGATCGCCGCGAGTCACGCCGACCGCGTCGTACACCTCGCCGACGGTCGCGTCGTCGCCGACACCCGCGGCCAGAGCGCCGAGGAGATCTCGGCGTTCATGACGGCTCGCGAGCTGCGCGCCACTGAGGCCGCGTCATGACCGCGGTGACCGCCGTCGCCTCGCCGCCGCGCGTGCGGATCGGCGGGTTCTCGCTGCGCGAGCGCGGAACCGGCGCCACCGTGCTGATCGCCGCGGTCGCGACCGCGTTCGCCGTCGTGCTGCTGAGCGCGACCGCGTTCCTGTCGGCCTCGATCTCCGCCAACCCGCACGTCGGCGAGTCGCGCACGTTCGCGGTGGTCAGTGGCATCCTCACGAGCCTGCTCGTCGGGGTCGCTGTGTACGTTGCCTCGATCGTCACGGCGAACACGTTCGCGACGGTCGTCGCGGGCCGCGTGCGTCAGATCGCCCTGTTGCGTCTGCTCGGCTCCACCGCCCGCTCCCAGCGCCGCGACGTCGCCCGCCTCGGACTCGTCGCGGGGATCGTCGGCGCCGTCGCGGGGCTCGTCGGTGGCACGGTGCTGTCGTTCGCCGGCGTGTGGGTGCTCGAGAACGCCTACGGCATCGCGGCGCCCGGGCTCGAGCTGATCCGCCCGGTGCTCCTCGTGCCGGCGGCGGTGGTCGCGCTCACCACGTGGGCCGGCGCGTGGGCGGGCTCGCGGCGGGTGCTGCGGGTCACGCCGATGGCCGCGCTCGGACAGGCGGTCGAGGCATCCACTCAGGAGCTGTCGCGCTCGCACGGCCGCACGGTCGCCGCGCTCGTGCTCGGGGCGTCGGGTGTAGGCCTTCTCGCGCTCGGCGTCGTCGTGGGGCTCTCCTCGCCCTATGGCGTGCTCATCGCGTTCCCCGGCGGGCTCCTCTCATTCACCGCCCTCGCCCTGGGCGCGCACCTCGTGATGCCGCCGGTGCTGCGTCTGATCGGTCGCCTCTTCGGCCGGTCGGCCGTCGCCCGCCTCGCCGCAGAGAACGCGCTGCGGCATCCGGAGCGGTCCAGTCGTATGGCGATCGCGCTCGTGATGGGCGTCGCGCTCGTGATGATGTTCGCCGTCGCCGGCTCCAGCGCGATCGGCGTGCTCGTCGCCTCCGCCGGTGGTGAGGCGCCGCCGGAGATGACCGCGGGCTTCACCGGATTCACCACGGTCATGATGGCCCTCGTCGCCGTCTGCGGAGTGATCGCCGCGATCGGCGTCGTCGACCAGCTCGCGCTCGGTGTGCATCAGCGGCGCCGTGAGTTCGCGCTGCTGCGCGCCCTCGGGCTCTCGTCCCGGCAGGTGCGGCTGGTCGTGCTGCTCGAGGCGGTGCACCTCGTGCTCGCGTCGCTCGTCGTCGGCATCGTGCTCGGCACCGCGTACGGCTGGGCGGGGGCGCAGGCCGTGCTCGGGTCGGTCAAGCTGACGCCGGATGCCGCGGCCACCCTGGTCTGGCCGGTGATCCCGCCGATCCCGCTCATCGTGGTGATCGCGGCGACCGTGGTCGTCGCCCTGGTGGCGACGGTCGTGCCGACGCGCATCGCGACCCGCACGAGCCCGGTCGCCGCCCTCGCGCAGGACTGAGCGCGGCGCGCGCACGGCGCTCGGCGCGCGTCGAGGGGGGTCCTCACCCGCCGCTCGGCGCCCCCACCTCGGCGCCCCCACCTCGGGGACAGCTCCGCGCGCCACTCCGCGCCCTCCGCGACCCACTCCGCGCCCTCCGCGCGCCACTCCGCGCCCACCGCGACCCACTCCGCGCCCTCCGCGCGCCACTCCGTGCCCTCCGCGCGCATCGTCGGAACTTCTGGCCGCCACCCCGCGCCGCGGCATCCGTGCTCGGCGCGTCGGTCGGAAGTTCCGACGTTGTGCGGAGGGTGTGTTCGCCCGACGGGCGAACACCTCGGGGTCAGAGGGCGGGTCACACCCCGGGGTCGCACCGCCGGCTGATCCAGGGTCACACCGCGGGTCGGCGCGCGGTCAGAGCTCCGGGTCGTGCGCCCAGGAGGGCGCGAGCGCACGGATGCGCGTCGCCCGCCACTGCCAGGTCGCCCACAGGCCGGGCCAGAGGGCGGGCGCCGCGCGTCCGCCGATGACGAGGCGCTCGCGCCAGAGCGTGCGGCCGGGATCCCCCGGTGCGGCCGAGATCGCCATCTGGTGGTCCCAGACATCGAGCGCCGCGAGCGGCCCGGTGAGCGGGGTGCCCGAGTCCCGCACGATGCGCACCTGACCGTCGGGGCCGTCGACGACGCGATCGGTGATCGCGATGAGCTGCCGCCCGATCGTGATGCCCGCGGCGACCAGGTCGACCGCGGCATCCGTCCCGGGCTCCCAGCGGGTCGGCAGCGGCTCGAGCGGCCGCATCTCGACGAGCGGTCCGTACAGCTCCGCCGCGGCGCGCGGCGAGTGCACGGCGCGCCAGGCGGCATCCGCATCGCAGTCGATCACGAACTTCAGCAGCACGCGCATGCGCCCAGTGTCACACGGGTGGCCGTCCGCGCGGGGCGGCATACGCTGGCAGGATGCCGTCCCCCGCCGATCAGTCCCGCTATCAGGTGCGTGTCGAGTGGGGGGTGGCGGGCCTCGCCCGCCTCGCGCCGGCCGATGTCGTGGTGGTGGTCGACGTGCTGCGCCTGTCGACGACGGTGACGGATGCCGCGGCCCGCGGCGACTCCGCCGCGCTCACCGATCTCGCGGGGCAGTCGGGAGCACCGGTCGCGGTGGCTGCGGCGGCGAGCGGGGCGACGGTGTTCGCGGGGTCGCTGCGCAACCCCGGGGCGGTCGCACGCGCGGTGCTCCACGAGCAGCACCGTCGCGGGCAGCGCACCTCGATCGCGGTGATCGCCGCCGGAGAGCGCGACGGCGACGACGTGCGGTTCGCCGTGGAGGATCTCTTCGGCGCGGGGGCGGTGGTGTCCGCTCTCGGCGATCTCGGTGTCGATCACACGTCGCCCGAGGCGGCCGCGGCGTGCGAGGCGTTCCGCGGGCTTCGACCGGCCCTGCGCCACCTGCTCACCGCGAGCGGCAGCGGCCAGGAGTTGATCGCGGGTGACGCGCGGGCCGACGTGCTCGCCGCCGCCGAGGTCGACGCGGTCGACGCGGTCGCGGTGCTGCGCGACGGCGTGTTCGTCCCGCGTGCCTGAGCGCGCAGCGACGTGTTCGTGCCGCTCGGCTGAGAGCGCGGCGACGTCAGCGACGCCCGCCCCGACCATCGGCGACGCCGCAGACTCCGCTCAGCGGGGCGTCATCGCGGCGCGCCGTTGTGCCGGCGTGATCTCACGCCGCGACCAGACCAGCACGAAGCGCGGGTCGAACCGGGGGGCGCATTTCGCGCACGACGTGGCGCGCACGGCGCGTCGGTGCCGGTAGACGGTGTGCCCGGCCGGGCAGACGCCGACCCACGGCGCGAGCTCTGTCGCGGTCTCGCCGCGGTGGGTCGTGCCGCCGACGTAGCCCAGGTCGTGCGCGATCGCCTTCCAGGCCGGCCCGTGCCCGGCGTCGACGCCCGCGAGGGCGTGCGCGACCTCGTGCAGCAGCGTCTGGTGGTTGGCGTCGTCGTCGAACCGTGCCGCGAGGTAGCGCGAGACGGTGATGCGCTTGCGCGTGTAGTCGCATTGGCCGGCCCGCAACTTCGCGGCATCGAACGCGAACGTCCATCCGTCGTCGAGGTGCAGCCGGATCAGGGCCTCGGCCCAGGTGCGCACTCGATGCAGTTCGGACATGATGGAAGACTAGAACAAAGGTACGACAGTCAGCCGGCGATGCTCGCGGCGGCGCCCGCGCGCATGCGGTCGAGCAGGTCGATGGCGAGCAGCGTCGAGGTGAGCTCCTCCTCGGATGCCCCGGCCTCCCGTCTCAGGAACAGGGTGGCTTTCACATCGGCGCGAGCCCCATCGAGCTCGCCGAGCTCGAGGCGCACCTTGGCGCGGTGCTGGTAGGCGAACGCGGCGATTCGGGCGAGGCCGAGCCCCTCCGCCTCCTCGGCGCACAGGGTGAGCTCCTGGTCGGCGGCGGCGAGCCGACCGCGGAACTGCTGCACCGTCGCGTGCAGGATGCGCGCCCGCAGCAGGTCGCGACGGGTGCCGGCCATGCGGGCCGTGCGCACCGCGACCTCCGCGACCTCACGAGCCTCGTCGAGCTGGTCGGTCACCTTCAGCAGCCAGACGCGCTCGAGCAGCGCGGGCAGGCTCCGCTGGCCGTCGATCTCCGCGAGGCGCTCGCGGCACGCGCGCGGGTCGACGATCTCCCGCAGGGTCTGGTGGTCGTATCCCTGGATGTAGCTCACGACATCGCCTCCCCGTCTTGCGCGGCCCCGCTCCAGTCTGCGGGCTCCCGCGCCCTCGGGAGCCGAGGGCGCGCCGCGACGGCGTGTCCTAGGCTCGCCGTGTGCCGACCTCCGCGCCCCGCGTCCGCGTGCTCGGCCCGGTCGAGGTCGACGCCGTCGACGGTGCGGTGTCGACTCTCGCGGGTCCGACGGCGCGCGCCCTCGTGGCCGCTCTCGCGCTGGCCTCGCCTCCCGGATCGTCGGTCGGCGTCGAGGCGCTCGCCGACGAGGTGTGGGGTGAGGGGCAGCCGCGGCATCCGCGCGCCTCGGTGCAGACCCTCGTTTCACGCATCCGGCAGGTGGCGGGCGTCGAGATCATCCGCAGCGATGCCGCGGGCTACGCGATCGCGCCGGACGCCGTCGATCTGGTGTGCGCACAGGCGCGCCATGACGACGCCGTCGGGTTGCCGCTCACGGATGCCGCGCGCCTGACCGCGCTCGATGACGCTCTCGCGCTCTGGCGGGGCGAGGTGGGCGGGGATCTCGGCGACGCCCCGGCGGCGGACGCGCTGCGCGCGGCATCCGCTCGTCTGCGTGACGCCCTGCGGCGCGAGCGCGCCCGCACGCTCGACGCGACCGGACGCGCCGCCGACGCCGTTCCGGCCTGGCGGGCGCTGCACGACGCGCAGCCCTATGACGACGAGGCGGCGGCGGGGCTCCTCGCCTCGCTGCGGGCCGCCGGCCGCACGTCCGATGCGCTCGCGGTCTTCGCGGCGCACCGGGCGCGCCTGCGCGACGATCTCGGCTCCTCGCCCGGCCCCGCCCTCGTGGCGGCCCACGCGGCGCTGCTGCGCGAGGACGCCCCCGTCGCCGGGCGCGTGCGCATCGGTCTTCGCTCGGCGCCGACGCCGCTCATCGGACGTGACGGCGACCTCGCGGCGGTCGCCACCCTGCTCGCCGAGGCGCGCATCGTGACGATCCTCGGCGCCGGCGGGCTCGGCAAGACCCGGCTCGCGCAGGCGGCGGCCGCGGCATCCGATGCGGACCTCGTCGCCGTCGTGCCGCTCGCGGGCGTGCGCACCGACGAGGATGTGCCGTTCGCGATCGCCGCGGCCCTGGGCATCACCGAGGCGGCGACGAGCGGGAGGCTGTCGGACCAGGCGCCGCGCCCCGACCTGCGCGCCCGCGTGCTCGCGATGATCGGCGAGCGGCACACGCTGGTCGTGCTCGACAACTGCGAACAGATCGTGGCCGGGGCGGCGGCGTGGGTCGCCGATGTCGTGCGGGCGGCGCCGGGGCTGCGCGTGCTCACCACGAGCCGCACGCCGCTCGACGTGTCGGGCGAGGTCGTGCTCGCGCTCGACCCGCTGCCGATCGCCGACGACGTCGATGCCCCCGCGGTGCGTCTGTTCGTCGAGCGCGCTCGCGCGGTGCGCCCGGGTGCGCGGCTCGACCCGGTCGTCGTCGCGCGACTGTGCACCCACCTCGACGGCCTGCCGCTCGCGATCGAGCTCGCCGCGGCGCGCGTGCGCACGATGACCCCCGAGCAGGTCGAGCAACGCCTCGGCGACCGCTTCGCGATCCTCACCACCGGACCCCGCGACGCCCCCGAGCGCCACCGCACCCTCGAGGCCGTGATCGCGTGGAGCTGGGACCTGCTCGACGCCTCCGCCCAGCGGGCGTGGGAGCGCCTGGCCGTCTTCCCCGCCGGCTTCTCCGCGGAGGCCGCCGCGAGCGTGATCGACGCGCCCGGCGCCGACGACGTGCTCGAGCGCCTCGTCTCGCACTCCCTCCTCATCGCCGCCGACGACCCGCAGACGGGTGCGGTGCGGTTCCGCATGCTCGAGACGGTGCGCGAGTTCGGGATGTCGCGCCTCGGCCCCGATGCGCACGACGACGCCCTCGACGCGGTCGCCCGATGGGCGGTCGCCTTCGCGGCCGAGCGTCTCGCGACCGCGTTCGACGAGCGGGTGCATGCCGAGATCTTCGCCGAGCACGACAACCTCGTGAGCGTGACGCGGCGGGCCGCGGCATCCGGTGACGACGCCACGGTCGTGACCGTCTACGCCCTGCTCGTGCAGACCTGGCTGGTGCGCGGGTCGATCACCGAGCTGACCTCCTTCGGCACGGTCGCGATCGAGGCGATGGGCCGGGTTCGCGACGATGCGGTGCCGCCGGATGCCGCGGCGGTGCTGCTCACCGGAACAGCGGCGTTCGCCCTGATCACCACCCGGGTGCCGGCCGCCCGGCCGCTCGCTCGCCTGGCCCTGTTCCGTCGGCGTCGCGCGCCCATCTCGCCGGTGTTCGCGGGGCTCGCCGACGTCATCCTCGCCACCCGCGATCGCGTCTCGTTCGATGCCGCGATCGGGCGGCTGCGGGCCTCGTCGGACCCGTCCGTCGCCGCTCTCGGAGAGCTCGTGCGGGCGCAGGCGACCGAGAACGACGGCGACCACGCCATCGCGCTCGCCGCGTCGCGGCGCGCATGGGACATCGCGACCGCCGGCGGTGTGCGGTGGCTCGCGACGGCGGCCGCGTCGTCGGTGTCGGAGCTGTCGAGCCAGGTCGGTGCCGCCGCCGACGCGCTCGAGTGGTTCGAGCGTGCCGCGGAGGGGTTCCGTGTGTTCGGCGCCGACGAGCAGGTGCGTCAGCAGGGGTGGGTGGTGGCGGGCAACCTCATCGGCCTGGGGCGGTTCGACGAGGCGCGTGCGCGGTTCGCCGCGCTCGTGGAGGCGGCCGAGGTTCCGGGCGCCGACCGCGAGATCGCCTCGATCGGCTGGTTCGGTCTCGCCGAGACCGATCGTGCGGAGGGGGACACCGACCGTTCCGCCGACGAGTTCGCGCGCGCGATCGACACCTTCGTGTCGGGCGATCAGCGCAACTCCCCCTGGTACCTCATCACCTTGGGCGCGGCCCTGTCGGCAGCGTCGATCGACGGCACCGGCACGCCCGAACGGCGGGCGCTGTGGGCGCGGCGGCTGCGGGTGCGCGCGATCGTCAACGCCCGGGTGCGCCCGCAGCTGACCGACCACCCGGTGCTGGGC
This sequence comes from Microbacterium sp. 4NA327F11, assembly GCF_005503465.1. Taxonomy (NCBI): domain Bacteria; kingdom Bacillati; phylum Actinomycetota; class Actinomycetes; order Micrococcales; family Microbacteriaceae; genus Microbacterium; species Microbacterium sp. 4NA327F11. The sequence goes on from NZ_SCOB01000015.1 coordinate 75,780, forward strand.
ACCGTGCTGCTGGGGTGGTCGGCGTGGGCGCTCGACCAGCCCGGGCTCGCCGAGGCCGCACTCGCCGCGCTCGCGCTCGCCGAGAGCTGCGGCGTGCGCCAGGACTTCCCGAGCCTGCGTCTCGACGCGCACCTCGCCCGCGCCGAGCGGATAGCGGGGGCCGATGCGGTCGCGCGTGCCCGGTCGGCCGAGCGCGAGAAGCCGCGGGAGGGTCGCGCAGAGCGGTCGTTCACGATCCTGCGCGGCTGAGCGCCGCGCTCTTCTCCCCCGGAGCCTGCGCGTCCGGGGACACGACGAAGGGGGTGGATGCCGCGGCATCCACCCCCTCGCGCCGCCCGATCAGGCCTTGCGCATGTAGGCGCGCACCGTGAGCGGCGCGAACACCGCCACGATCACCGCGGCGCCGAGCAACGACACCCACAGGTCGCCGCTGATGGTGCCCGTGTTGGCGAGGTCGCGCACCGCCGTGACGAGGTGCGAGATCGGGTTGATGTTCGCGAACCAGGCGAGCCAGTCGGGCAGGGTCGAGGTCGGGACGTACGCGTTCGAGAGGAACGTGAGCGGGAAGAGCACCAGCATCGAGATGCCCTGCACGCTCGACGCGGTGCGGGCGATGACGCCGAAGAACGCGAAGATCCAGCTGATCGCCCACGAGCAGACGATCACGAGGATGCCCGACACCACCACGGCGCCGAACCCGCCGCCCGGGCGGTAGCCCATGATGACGCCCATGACGAACACGAGCGTGGTCGCGATCGCGTAGCGCAGCGTGTCGGCCAGCAGCGCGCCCGACAGCGGCGCGATGCGCGCGATCGGCAGCGAGCGGAACCGGTCGAACACGCCCTTGTCCATGTCCTCGCGCAGCTGCGTGCCGGTGACGACCGAGGTCGTGATGACGGTCTGCACGAGGATGCCGGGGATCAGCTGCGGCAGATAGTTCTGCACGTCACCGGCGATCGCGCCGCCGAAGATGTACGCGAACATCAGCGTGAAGATGATCGGCTGGAACGTCACGTCGAACAGCTGCTCGGGCGTGCGGCGGATCTTCACGAGTCCGCGGTAGGCCATCGTGAACGTGTTCGCGAGGGTCTGGCGGAGGCTGGTGTGGTTCTTGAGGGTGCGCTCCGATGCGGGGACGATCGGGGCGGTGCCGAGGGCGGTCATGCAGACACCTCCTGCTTCTGGTCGGCACCGGCGTCGTCGGCATCGGATGCCCCGTGGCCGGTGATGGCGAGGAAGACCTCGTCGAGGGTGGGCTTCTGGACGCTGAGCTCGGCGAGTGCCACGCCGTGCTCGCGCAGGGTCACGAGGAGATCGGTGACGCGGTCGGCGTCGCCCATCGGCGCGGTGATGCGGGCGGACTCGGGCGAGAGCGTCCCGCGCACGCCGAGCACGCGCTCGATCACCTGCAGCGCCTCGCCGGTGTCGTTCGCGTCCGCGAGCCGCAGCTGCAGCGACGACGTGCCGACCGACGCCTTCAGGTCATCGCTCGTGCCTTCGGCGACGACGCGGCCGCGGTCGATCACCGCGATGCGGTCGGCGAGCTGGTCGGCCTCGTCAAGGTACTGGGTGGTCAGGAGCACCGTCGATCCGCTGGCGACCAGGTCGCGGATGGTGTCCCACATCTGGCCGCGCGTGCGCGGGTCGAGTCCGGTGGTGGGCTCGTCGAGGAAGATCAGCGGCGGCTGGGCGATGAGGGATGCCGCGAGGTCGAGCCGCCGGCGCATGCCGCCGGAGAACTTCTTCAGCGGGCGGCGGGCGGCGTCGGTGAGGGCGAAGCGCTCGAGGAGTTCCTCGGACTTGCGCTTCGCGTCGGCCCGGCTGAGGCCGAGGAGGCGCGCGAAGATCATGAGGTTCTCGGTGGCCGACAGGGTCTCGTCGACGGACGCGAACTGGCCCGTCACGCCGATCAGTTGGCGCACGACCTGGGGTTCGCGCACGACGTCATGGCCGAAGATGCGGCCGCTGCCGCCGTCGGGGCGCATCAGGGTCGCGAGCATGTTGATGGTGGTGGTCTTGCCGGCGCCGTTGGGCCCGAGCACGCCGTAGACCGTCCCGGTGCGCACCCGCAGGTCGACGCCGTCGACGGCACGGTTCTGCCCGAAGACCTTCACGAGTCCATCGGCTTCGACCGCCCATTCGGTGGGGGAGGAGTTCGTCATGGCTCCACCCTCGACCTCGCCGCTGTCGCGGCGCTGTCTGGGCGCTGTCTCCCCCGGTCGGGCGGCGACAGCCGGGTGTGGTGGCGGGGCGCGGTTCGCGGGCG